>NZ_JAMQML010000011.1:0-165356 GCF_030068685.1 Nitratireductor sp. GZWM139
AGAAAATCCGTTGAGCGCTCCATGGAGAAAATCCCTGCCAAACTAAACCGCGCAGGGACTCGCAGATCATACCCTCACAAGGAAGGTGGGGTCAGAACACCGGTTACACACGATACGAAAAGCACGACGAGAACTATCTCGCTCTCATCAAACTCGCCTGACCTGAGACCCTAGTTCCCTCCAGTTTTCGGGAGAGTCTTGAGTTTTTAGTCTGACCTTATGCGGCCCGTTTTTCCGGAGCCATTTTTATGGCGAACTCTTTGGGCGTGATGTTGCCCAATGAGGAATGTGGCCTGTTCCGGTTGTAATCCTCCTTCCATGCGGTGATCTCGGCGCGGGCATGAGCAAGTTTCGAGAATAGGGTTTCATTCAGGCACTCGTCGCGGAAGCTGCCGTTAAAGCTTTCCACGAGACCATTCTGCATTGGCTTGCCCGGTGCGATGTAGTGCCATTTGACGTGGGTCTCCTGACACCATTTGAGGATGGCCGTGCTGGTCATTTCCGTGCCGTTGTCGGAAACAATCGTTCGGGGCTTGCCTCTTCTTATGAGGATTGCATCCAGCTCCCTGCTGAGCCGGCGACCCGACAGTGATGTATCCGCGACCAATGCCAGACACTCACGCGTGAAGTCATCCACGACTGCCAGCACACGGAACCTGCGTCCATCGGTGAAGGCGTCGCTGACAAAGTCCAGGCTCCACCGTTCGTTGGCTCGTGATGGCAATGCCAATGGACGCCTGGTGCCCAGGGCGCGCTTACGACCACCCCGCTTGCGCACCGTTAGCTTCTCTTCCCGGTAGAGCCGTCTGAGCTTCTTCAGATTCATGATCAGTCCTTGCCGTTCCAGCATGACGTGGATGCGCCGGTAGCCGAAACGGCGGCGTTCGGAAGCTACCGTCTTCATGGCCTCCCGGATATGTGCGTCATCAGGCCGGATGCTACGGTATCGCACACTCGACCGGTCAACCGACAACACAGAACACGCCCGACGCTGGCTCACCCCATGCTCTGAACAGGCATGAGCCACCGCATCCCGCTTCGCATCGGGCGTCACCATTAATGGGATGGTCCGCCTCGTCCTCCTGCCGCATCATGAGGCCGTCAAACCAAAGGAGGTTGCTATGCCTAAACGCAATGCGCCGCGTCCCGCAGCGGTCTATGGGATTGATCTTGGTAAGAACATCTTCCACGTCGTCGCGTTAGGGAGCGACGGCACGGTTGTTCAGCGGGTTAGGTTCCGACGGGACACGTTGCTTCAATTCTTCCAGCGGGCAGCACCGGCGATTGTAGGGATGGAATCCTGCGCAGGGTCTCAGTGGGTCGCGAGGAAGATCCAGACGCTCGGTCACAAGGTTCGGCTGATCCCGGCCCTATTTGTGAAGCCTTACGTAAAGTCGAACAAGAGTGACATCATCGACGCGGAGGCAATCGCCGAGGCCGCCACGCGACCAACGATGCGATTTGCTGCACTCAAGACTGAGGAGCAGGCCGACCTTCAAGCCTTGCACCGGGTGCGTGACCAAATGATCGGCACGCGAACCCGCCTGATCAACCAGATGCGCGCTTTTTGCCTCGAATACGGTGTCGCGCTACGTCAAGGTGCAGGTCTGTTCAAGCTCGACCTGCCCGAGGCTCTTAAGGATCCAGCTAACGATCTTTCTCCCGCAATGCGCAAACTGCTCAGCGAACTGTTTGCCGACCTGCATCAGTTGGAAACGCGGATTGCTGATGTGACACGCGAGATCGAAGCGATCGCTGATCGAGAGGATGCTGCACGACGGCTGATGACAATCCCCGGAATCGGAGCTCTCGGTGCGACAGCACTGCTTGCTGCTGTTGGAAACGGTAGACAGTTCCAGAAAGCTCGTGATCTGGCCGCATGGCTGGGCCTTGTGCCGCGAGAATACTCGACGGGAGGGAAGCAAAAGCTCCTCGGCATCAGCAAGCGAGGTAATCGATACGTCCGTAAACTGCTGGTCCATGGTGCGCGATCCTGCTTCAGACACCTCGACCGAACAAAGGATCGACTGGGAAGCTGGCTGGATGGTCTCCAAGCCCGAATGCACCTGAACAAAGCCATTGTCGCACTTGCCGCAAAAATGGCCCGGATCGTCTGGGTCGTCCTGACCAAGCCGGGAGCACTCTACGAGCGCAGAGATCCTGTATTCGCCTGATGCTCCTGGTTCGATTGCAAGGCTCGGGAATAGTGATGACGAAACAGTGGATCAACATGCCGTAAGCCCTGTGCAAAAAAGCGGGCTTCGTGCCCGAACCATTTATTGGGAACGGCGTGTGCGGATCTCATCATGGCCTGGCTGCAACCGCAGTCCGCTCGCGAGAGGCCGGATACATTTATGCAACTGGAATCGTCGCTCACGATGTCGCGTACCCTTGCACGGACGAGGCGGACCATACATTTTTTGAAGCGACATCCTTCAAAAGGGCAACATCCAGCATGGTCTCCGCCAACAGCTTCTTCAGCTTGGCATTCTCATCTTCCAGAGCCTTCAGCTTGCGGGCGTCGGAAACATCCATGCCACCATATTTGGCCTTGTATTTGTAGAAGGTCGCACTGCTGATCCCGTGGTTGCGGCAAACCTCAGCAGTCGGCAGACCAGCCTCCTGCTCCTTCAATATCCCGATAATCTGTTCTTCAGTGAACCGTGAACGCTTCATCCGTCCGTCTCCTTATCGTGACGGACCCTACCAAATCTTGGAGGAAGTTCAGGGTCTCAGGTCACAGTGAACATCGTCGTCATGACGCCTCCCGGGGTCACCTTCGTACTAGGAACGGCCATGCGATGGTGCCTCGATTGACACGGTCGTTGCGGGCCGGAAGCTCACTTTCGAGAAAGTTGTCATTACAAGGGACGAGGCCGTCGAGATTACGCTTGATCTTGCGGTTACAGCAGCCGCCTAGCCTGACGAATATGTGAACCGGACGTGGGTTGAAGACCCTGAGGGTAATCGAATGTCGCGTGTTGCCTCGGCCGTTGTTGAAGTCATGGCTGATCCGCTGTTTGATTGTGGCGACATCATCGGCAAGGTGTTCGATGACAAGAACCGCAACGGGTATCAGGACGATGGGGAGCGCGGTCTTGCCGGTGTTCGGGTTGCCACGGTGAAAGGGCTTTTGGTGACGGCGGATGCGGAAGGTCGCTTCCACATCGCCTGTGCGGATCTGCCCGATCGCCGTATAGGCTCGAACTATATTCTGAAGCTCGACACGCGTTCCCTGCCTTCCGGCTATCGTCTCACGACGGAGAATCCGCGTGTCGTCCGCCTGACTGCCGGCAAGGCCTCCAAGTTCCTGTTCGGTGCTTCCGTTGGTCGTGTTGTGCGGCTTGATCTGAGCGACGCGGCCTTTGACGAGGGTGTGGTGGCTCTGCGTCCTGAATGGCAGGCTGGCCTTGCCCGGATGGTCGAGCTGCTCGACAAGGAACCGTCGGTTCTAAGGCTGGTCTATACGGAAAATGGAGAAGGCAGGCGTCTGGCCCAAAAGCGTCTCAAGGTGATGCGCAAGGACATTGCCAGGGAATGGCGGAGGGTCGGCGCCCGCTATCGGCTGGAAGTCGAAGCCAAAGTCCTGTCGGGTTCTCGCTGATAAACCAGATCTCCTCCGGCGATTTGCTGGAGGAGGTCCGTGATGGGGCGGACCTTAAACGGCCTGTCAGTCCTGCAGGACGATCCGGTCGCCGCGCAGTTCGAAGCCGGAAAGGGTGTTGATGAAACTCATGCCCAGAAGGCTCTGCCCAAGGCGGCCGGGCTGGGCGATGTAGACCGGCACATCGCTGCGCGCGATTGCGCCTATGCGCACTTCCTGCGCCCGGGCGCGGGCGACCATGGCGGTGCCGTTGGCGGTCGCGACCGGGATCTGAAAACGCAGTGTGGACGGGTCGAAACCGGCCCGTTTCGCATCATCGTCGGACAGAACGATGCTGCTCGCACCTGTGTCGATGAGCATGCGCAGAGCCTGTCCGTTCACATCGGCGATCACCTCGAAATGCCCGTTGGCCGAGCGCTCCACCATGACCCGGGCATTGCCCTCGCTGCTGACCATGGAGACGGGGCTGCCGGGGATGAGGCCGGCCGTGACGCGGCTTGCGACATCCTGAAGCTCGTAGCGATACTGATAGACGGCGATGAGTGCGAGAAGCAGGAACACCCAGAAGGCGAGGGAGCGTGCGGCTTCGCCAATCCGCATGCCCGATCCCAGAATGCCGACCAGCAGGACCGCGCCCCAGAGCCCGAGATAAAGCGTTGCGGCAAAGGTGGCGTTCTCCAGCCCGAGGACACGGCCGGAATCGTGATTGGCGATCAGCAGGATCAAACCGCCGCCAAGCAGCGCCATGACAATCCAGAAAAGCCGCATGGCTATTGCTCCTGTGCGCGCGTTCGTGCGAGCCGGCTCCGCCGGGTTTCGCGTCGTGGTTTGCGTTCTATCGTCTCAAGACGCGCTGGAAGTGCGTCCATGATTGCGCCGCGCTCCTCGTCCGACATGGCGATCCAGCCGGCGATCTCCTCGCGCGTGCGCCCGCAGCCGAAGCAAAGTCCCGATGTCAGGTCGATGGAGCATACGAGGATGCAGGGCGATTTCATGTCAGGCATGGTCTTTCCAGTGTTCTGCCAAGACATGGGGCATGGCGTCCTGTGGCGCAAGTCGCCGCGCCCGTCTATTCACCATTGCACCGGGCGGCTGTGGTGGGTATCTCGTTGCCGAAACCAATCGGGAACCAGATTTCATGTCCTTCTCCGGAATGCCTTTCGACGATGTGCGCTCGCTGCTCGAGCAGATCGAAGCGCCTGACGACAATGCCGCGACAGCCATGGCGCAGGCATTCGACCGGGCGGGTTATGCGGGTGAGGCGCTGGGACGTCTCAGGACGCTGGGTGTCTGGCTTGCGCGCACGCGCCGCCGTGTGCCGCCGTTGATCGGCAAATCCGGTGTCGCGCTCTATGCCGCGACGCATGGTTTTGCGACGGAAGATGCAGGCGATCCGCTTGCCGCGCAGCGTGCGCGCGTGGATGCCGTTGCTGCCGGTGCGGCTGCGGTTTCTCATCTCTGCGTGGCGAACGATCTTTCGCTGAACGTGTTCGACCTGGCGCTCGATCTGCCCGCGGACGACATCCGCAAGGGCGCATCTCTGGATGAACGCTCCTGCGCCGCGACCATCGCGTTCGGCATGGAGGCAACGGCCGAGGGCGTTGACCTGCTTTGCGTTGGTGCTGTTGGTGCGCAGGCGAGGGCGGCTGCATCCGCACTTCTCACGGCACTGTTCGAGGGCGGAGCCGATGTGGTCGATGGCGCTGACCGGGATATCGTCGCAGGCGCGCTTTCCTGCCATGCGGGGCAGCTTGCCGATCCCCTGGAGGCCTTGCGCCGGCTTGGCGGACGCGACATCGCGGCTCTGACCGGCGCCATTCTTGCTGCCCGCGCGCAGGGCATTCCTGTGGTGCTCGACGGTGTGCCGGCGCTTGCTGCCGCCGCCGTCCTTTACCGTTTGTCGCCGGACATGATCTCGCATTGCGTTCTGGCCGGCGCCGGCTCTTCGCTTGAGATATGGGCGGCTGAAAAGCTCGAACTTGAGCCGCTTCTCGACCTGGGGTTCTCGGGCGAAGAAGGCTGCGCCGGTGCGATTGCGGTCGGTCTCGTGAAGTCGGCTGCCGCTCTTGCCGGCGGCGTGGCTGAAGTCGCCAAGCGATTAGGATAAACTGTCAGGCAGCCTCAGGCGGCTCCGCCTGAGGCGCGTTTGCGCTCTCTTGGAACGGCTGGAAGCTCTTCCATCACCCGCGAGCGGGGGAAGGCGACAATGGCGTCCGTGCCCGAGCGCAGTCTCGAATTCAGCTCGAAGACCCCGTCATGCAGCGCTGTCAGCCCCTGTACGATGGGCAGGCCAAGGCCCGTGCCCTGTTCGGCGCTCTTTATGGCGATGGAGCCCTGACCGAAGGCAGAAAGAACGACGGCCAACTCGTCGTCGGGGATGCCGGGGCCATTGTCCTTGATTGCCAGATACTGCCCGCCACCGGCCGTCCAGCCGACGCGAATGCGCACTTCGCTTCCCGTGGGGCTGAATTTCACCGCATTGGCAAGCAGGTTGAGCGTGATCTGGCGGATGGCGCGCTCGTCGGCGAAAAGGCGTAAGAGCGTCGGTTCGACTTCCAGCCTGAGGCTGATGCCCTTGCCGCGCGCCTTCATCTCCATCAGTCGGCAGCAGTCTTCCACGATGGGGCCGAGAAGGAGCGGTTCCTCGTTCAGCCGGTACCGTCCCGCCTCGATGCGCGAAAGATCGAGGATCTCGTTGATCAGGCTGAGCAGATGTTTGCCGGATGTGTGAATGTCGTTTGCGTAATCCCGGTAGGTGGGATTGTCGAGTGGACCGAGCACCTGGTTCGCCATGACCTCGGAAAAGCCGAGAATGGCGTTGAGCGGCGTTCTGAGCTCATGGCTCATGGATGCGAGAAAGCGCGACTTGGCGAGATTTGCCTCTTCGGCGCGCCGGCGCGCCTCATCCGACATGGATTTTGCGGTTTCCAGTTCTCCGATCAGCGCATTCTTTTCGCTCTCAAAGGCAAGCAGTCTCAGAGCCGCGCGATTGCGGTGATGCGCCACATAGGCGAGGAATGGCAGCGATGCGGCGAGAACCAGCGCCGTAACCATGCTCGCTGTGTCGGGCTCTGCGCTGACTGTGAAGGCGAAGAGGCAAACGGGCAGCGCGAAGGCCGCGACAAGCGCACCGCCAAGCGATGCGGTGACGATGGCCGTTCCCGCGATGACGAACAGAAGCACCGCGCCCTGAATGACGGCCGGGTCCGTCAATGCGCCTGCGGGGGCTGGTAAAATGGCGAAATAGGCCCATCCGAGGCCGCTGGCGAAATGCGCGGCATATAAGCGATAACGCGTGCGCGTGACCTCGATTTCGTTTTCCGGCAGCCGGTTGAGGCGATGCGCCAGGGCAAAGAGCGGCAGGTAGCAGGCGAGGCAGGCAAACGCCCAGGTGAAAATCCGCTGTGCGTCGAACCCCGCATAGAGACCGCCCACGCAGATTGAAACGATCAGCAGGGGCGGCTTGATGGCGTTGGAGAGGATGGCCCGCGCATGCAGTTTGAGCATGTCGCGGTTGAAATCGGGCGGGCCGAGATTTTGGGACAGCCGATCACGCGTGCGCCGCACGGCAAGCCCCACATTGCTGTTGCGATGCGGCTTGGTGCGGTCCACAATGAACTTGTCGGCGAACTTGTCGGCCGATTTTGACGCTTCCGGCACCATCACCTGTTTCGAATTCCCGCTATTCGCCACCCAGATTATTTGTGAATGATTAAGAGACCCTTCAGGAAATGAGTGGCCGTCGATACACGCGCCGCCGTGGTCGCAGGCGCATACGCCTTGCAGACCTTGCTCTGACCCTGCTGCTTCTGGGCGGGATTGCGCTTCTCGTTGACCGGCTTCAGTGGCTGAGCACCGAGACGCTCACTGGCGCCGTGATCGTCCATGACGGCGATACGCTCACCCTGTCCGGCGAACGTATCCGCCTCAAGGGTATTGATGCGCCGGAATACAACCAGTCCTGCACGCGCGATGGTCAAAACTATGCCTGCGGACGTGAGGCGCTTCGCGCCCTGCAGCGGCTGGTGGCGCGGGCGGAGGTGATTTGCGAGGGATATGAGCGCGATCGCTATGAGCGGCTTCTCGCCCGCTGTATGGTGGATGGAGAGGATATTGGCCATGCGCTCGTGGAGGCTGGCTGGGCGATGGCCTATGGCGATTACGATGCAGTCGAGGCGCAGGCGCGCCGCGCGCGCCGGGGCATCTGGGCCGGCGGCTTCGATGCGCCGCGGGACTGGCGCGCCGCGCATCAGGGCGAGGTTCCGTCGCAGGATGATGACCTGCTCGGCGGCCTCTGGGAACGTGTAAGACAGTGGTTTTCAGGCGAAGGACAGGGAACGCAAGTTGAAGCTTTATGACGGGGGCAGGGCGCCGAATCCACGGCGTGTGCGCATATTCCTGGCCGAGAAAGGCATTGAAGTGCCGATTGTCCCCGTGGACATGGGGGCGCTTGAGCACAAGTCGGAAACGCTGACGCGGCTGAACCCGCTGCAGCGCCTGCCGGTGCTGGAGCTTGATGATGGCACGGTTCTCACCGAGACGGTGGCGATCTGTCGGTATTTCGAGGCGCTGCACCCGGAGCCTGCCCTGTTCGGCAAGGGGGCGCTCGGCATGGCGCAGGTGGAGATGTGGCAGCGCCGCGTGGAAATGCACCTGTTCTTTCCCGTCGCACAGGCGTTTCGCCATCTGCACCCGGCCATGAAAGACTGGGAAGTGCCGCAGGTGGGCGAATGGGGTGAGGCGAACAAGCCCAAGGCGCTGGAATTTCTCACCTATCTCAATGCTGAACTCGCTGACCGGCCTTTCATCGCCGGTGATGATTACAGCATCGCCGACATTACCGGGCTCTCAAGCGTTGATTTCATGAAGCTGGCGCGGATTTCCATTCCCGATGGGCTCGATCATGTGATGCGCTGGTATCATACGGTGGCCGGAAGGCCGAGCGCGCAGGCCTGAGCATGGACATGCAGGACGGAGCGCTGGCAGCCCTTCTGGAGCAGGTCCGCGCCTGCCGTCTCTGCGTGGAAGATCCCGAGGGCAAACCCCTCCCGCATGAACCGCGCCCCGTGGTGGTGGGTTCCTCGACCGCGCGTGTTCTGATCGCGGGGCAGGCGCCGGGCACGCGGGTTCACGCGTCCGGCCTGCCATTCGATGATCGCTCGGGAGACCGGCTGCGGGACTGGCTTCAGGTGGACCGCCCGACATTCTACGATCCGTCGCGTTTTGCCATCGTCCCGATGGGGTTCTGTTTTCCGGGCCTTGATGCGAAAGGCGGAGATCTGCCGCCGCGCCGGGAATGCGCACCCGCCTGGCGTGGGCAGCTGATGGCGCTCATGCCGCAGATCGAACTCGTACTGGTGATCGGGCAATATGCGCAGGCCTGGCATCTGGGGGGCGAGCGTTCACGCACGCTGACAGAGACGGTTGGTGACTGGCGGCGGCTATTGGCGCTGCCTCGAAGCCCGCGCGTTCTGCCTCTGCCGCATCCCTCCTGGCGCAACACTGCCTGGCTCAGGAAGAATCCCTGGTTCGAGCGCGATCTGCTGCCGGTTCTCCGGGAGGAAATCCATCGGCTTATCTCACCGGTTTGAGAATTCTGCGGTCGCAATATCGGTTTTGTGAGCAAAAAATTTCTTGTTGAGCGGTGTTGCTCCTGTCATTTTAGGAAATCATTTTCTCCGGAGTTTGTCATGGACCGCCTTGATCGCAAGATCCTGCGCCTCTTGCAGGAAAATTCGACCCTTGCTGTTGCCGATGTTGCAAAAAAGGTGGGCCTGTCGACGACGCCCTGCTGGCGGCGCATTCAGAAACTCGAGGAAGAGGGCGTCATTCGCCGGCGGGTGGCGGTGCTTGATCCGGAAAAGATCAACGCGCGGGTCAATGTCTTCGTCTCGATCCGCACCAACATGCACAGCCATGAATGGCTGAAGCGCTTTTCCGAAGTGATCCAGCAGTTTCCCGAAGTGGTCGAATTCTACCGCATGAGTGGCGATGTGGACTATCTGCTGCGCGTGGTCGTGCCGGACATTGCGGCCTATGACGCTTTCTACAAGAAGCTCATCGGCAAGATCGAGATCCGCGATGTCTCGTCCACCTTCGCCATGGAGCAGATCAAATACACGACCGAGCTGCCGCTGGATTATCTGGTGCTCGACAAGGATTCCGGCGGCTCTAACGGCGGCTGAGCGGAAAGTTCGGCACCTCTTGTGACCCGATGCCACGGATTGTCCTGTGACGGGTCGCGCCATGCAGGCGCGTTCCGGTTCGGGCTCACTTCGGCGCGGCGCATCGTGTAGCCGGATTCGATGATGGCCGCTCCGTCCAGAATGAAAAGCTGCGTCTTTTCCAGGCCGGGGCGCAGAGCGCCCGTGATCGTGACCGGCTCATAGTTGGAACTGAGCCGGTAGGGCTCTGATGGCACCACGCGGATGACCTGATTGGCCGGCGGCTGCTGCATGTGGCTGCAAGCGCCGCGCCGCGCGACCAGCATGAAGGCGTAGACCAGTTCGCCCTCGCGATCGGCCGGCAGGAGATAACCTGACAGCCTGATCGTTTCTCCGTCCAGACCCGTTGCAAGCGCGGGCCCATCAGGATTGCCGTGGGCGGGGGAGAGTTCCGGCCAGTCGATCTCTCGTGCCTCAACTGCGCTGGCGCTGGCCGGTGCGATGAAGGCCGGTGTCACGAGAAGGCTCAGGATCGCTGCATGAAACACCCGGAACCGGCCAGCCATCGCTCGCTCCTATTTTGACAGCCGGGCGAGGAGGGATGAAGTGTCCCAGCGATTGCCGCCCATCTTCTGCACGTCCTTGTAGAACTGGTCGACCAGCGCCGTGACCGGCAGGCTCGCCCCGTTGCGATTGGCTTCGGAGAGGCAGATGCCGAGATCCTTGCGCATCCAGTCGACCGCGAAGCCAAACTCATATGCGCCTTCGTTCATCGTCTTGTGACGGTTCTCCATCTGCCAGGAACCGGCAGCGCCCTTGGAGATCACATCGACGACTTTTTCGATATCGAGACCGGCTTTCTGGCCGAAATGAATGCCTTCGGCCAGCCCCTGAACGAGGCCTGCAATGCAGATCTGATTGATCATCTTGGTGAGCTGGCCGGAGCCGGCCGGGCCCATCAGGCCGACCATGCGCGCGAAGGAGGAGATGACCGGCTTCGCTTTCTCGAAGACGGCTTCGTCACCACCGCACATGACCGTAAGCACACCGTTTTCAGCACCGGCCTGACCGCCGGAGACCGGCGCATCGATGAAGCCAAACCCGCTCTTTTGTGCTGCCTCGGCCAGTTCGCGCGCCACTTCCGCCGACGCCGTGGTGTTGTCGATGAAGATGGCGCCTTCCTTCATGCTCTGGAAAGCGCCGTCTTCGCCGAGTGTCACCGAGCGAAGGTCATCGTCATTGCCGACGCAGGAAAACACGAAGTCCTTGCCTGCGGCGGCCTCACGGGGCGTCGGGGCGCTCGCGCCGCCATGCTCTTCAACCCATTTCCGGGCCTTGGCGGCCGTGCGGTTGTAGACCGTGACCGTATGACCGCCCTTGTTTTGAAGATGCGCGGCCATCGGATATCCCATGACCCCGAGCCCGATGAATGCGACGTCTGCCATTCGGAAATTCTCTCCCTTGATATGCGTGTGCTGGCGCAGGTTGCGCTAGCGCTTCAGATGCTTTGTGATGCGGAGTTCGATCCAGTCGATCGCGTTGCGCAGCACCTCGACAATGCCAAGATAGATGATGGCGGCCCAGATGTAAGTCTGGAAGTCGAAGGTGCGGGCATAGGCGCGCCGTGTCTCGCCCATCAGGTCGTAGACCGTGATGATGGCGACGATGGCCGAACCCTTGATCATGAGGATGATCTCATTGCCATAGGGCCTCAGCGCCACGATCAGGGCCTGGGGGATGATGATCTTGCGGAGCGTCTGGAGTTTTGAAAGCCCCAGAGCCGAAGCAGCCTCCCATTGTCCGCGCCCGACGCTTTCCACCGCGCCGCGCAGGATTTCCGCCTGATAGGCAGAGGTGTTGAGCGTGAAGGCAAAGGCCGCGCAGTACCAGGCCTCGCGGAAAAAGCCCCAGAGACCGATGGCCTGAAGTTCCGGGCGAAACGAACCGAGACCGTAATAGATCAGGAAGGTCTGCGCCAGAAGCGGCGTGCCGCGGAAGAAGTAGACATAGGCATAGGCCAGTCCGGCGATCAGCTTGTTCCGCGACATGCGCCCGAGCGCGATGGGAACGGAGAGCAGTGCGCCGCAGATGACCGAAACGGCGACGAGCTGGATCGTGACCCACAGGCCCGACAGGTAGCGCGGCGCATAGCGGGCGAAGATCTCGGGATCCCATGCATTGACCATGAAGATCAGCACGCCGAGCCCAAGTGCTGCCCAGATCGTGAGCAGAACGACGCCGATGATGCGGGCGCGCGTCCAGCCCTGTTTCACCTCCGGTGGCCGTTCCACCGCAATTGTGCCGTTCGCGCTCATCGCTGCACTCCATGGCGTTTCGTCCGTCTTTCGATCGCGCCAAGAGCGATGGAGGAAAGCATGGCGAGGACGAGATAGAGGAGGCAGGCAATGCCGTAGAACAGGAACGCCTCCTTGGTGACGCGGGCCGCGATGCCGGTCTGGCGCAGGATGTCGGTGAGGCCGATGACGGACACGAGTGCGGTGTCCTTGAGGAGGATCAGCCACAGATTGGACAGGCCAGGCAGGGCGAGGCGAATGAGCTGCGGCAGGATGACGAGCCGCATGGTCTGCCCGTTGGAAAGGCCGATTGCGTGACCGCCCTCATATTGCCCGTCCGGGATCGCCCGAAACGCCGCAAGGAAAACCTCGCTGGCATAGGAGGAGAACACAGCGCCCAGCGCGACCATGCCGGCCACGAAGGCGTTGATCTCGATATTGGCGTCCGGGTTGAACAAATGCACGAGCTTCTGCAGGCCGATCTGCGCGCCGTAGAAGACGAGAAACAGCGTCAGCAGTTCAGGAAGACCGCGGAAAATCGTCGTGTAGATGTTTGCTGCAAGCCGTAAGGCCTTGTCGTTCGAGCGCTTGCCCAGCGCGACGAAGAAGCCGATGGCGAGCCCCAGAGGTAAGGTGGCCAGCGCCAGGGTTACCGTCAACAGAACGCCTTTGGCGATATTGTCGCCCCAGCCCTCAGGGCCGAAACTCAAAAGGGTCCAAACCCCTTCCATCTCCCAAAATCCTTACTCGAACCGCCTGATCCTGCACCCCCATGCGGATTGGCGATTTCATTTCTGGTAACGGTGCCCTTAAGCAAACGCCGCCCGATACGCAACAGGCGGCCGAACCTTTCGGGTCCGGCCGCCTGCGGCTATGTCAATCGACACATGATGACTGCGCTCAATCGCCGTAGACGTCGAACGAGAAATACTGGTCGTTGATTTCCTTGTATTTTCCGTTTTCCCGAATGGCGGTGATGGCAGCGTTCAGCTTCTCGCGGAGCTCATCCTCGCCCTGACGCACGGCAATGCCGATGCCGGGGCCGTAGATGGCTTCATCCGGGGTAAGCGTGCCGAGCACCTTGCAGCAGGCGCCATCTTCGCTGTCGAGGAACTCCTGAAGCACGATCACGTCATCGATCACGGCGTCCAGACGACCGTTCACCATGTCGAGCTTGTATTCCTCGGCGGTCGGATAAACCTTCACGTCGCTGTCGCTGAAGGTCGTTTCGGCGAAAGTCGCATGGGTGGTTGCGCCCTGCGCGCCGATCACCTTGCCGGCCAGATCCTCCCTGGACGTGCCGGTGATGTCGGATTCCTTCGGCACAACGAGCGCCGGCGGCGTGTTGTAATACTTGTTGGAGAAGTCGACCTGCTTCTTGCGGTCCTCGGTGATCGACATGGAAGCGATGATGGCGTCGAACTTGCCGGCCTGAAGGGCGGGAATGATGCCGTCCCAATCCTGCGTCACGAACTCGCACTCCGCCTTCATCTCGGCGCAGAGCGCCTTGGCGATGTCTACGTCGAAGCCTTCCAGAGAGCCATCGGCGGTCAGGTTGTTGAAGGGAGGATAGGCGCCTTCGGTGCCGATCTTCAGCTTCATCGTGTCCTGGGCATGGGCCGAGCCAACTGCGAGCGCCAGAGCGGCTGCGGGCAGGGCGAGCGCGATACGCCGTGAAATAAGCATTCTAGTTCCTCTCATCTTATTATGTGCCGCCTTCCATTTTGACCGGGGCGGTGCATGAAGCCGGATATTCCCACCGATTTGCCGCAAATTGCAACCGTAAAGGTGATAGCTAAGAGGCAATGCAAGGAAGGCGCAGGAACCCAGGGTCAGAACCCATTAATATGACCGCAATGGCGTTCGATAGACCAAAAGATGCAAGGAAACGCCCGCAGAGCGGGGTCTTCCCCCGGTCAGGGGGGTGACGCAGCAGGTCGCCGGTCTATCGAGCGTCTTTCGGATCGGCCTGATTTGCACGGGCTACTTTGTCGCAAACCCTTGAAAGACGTGAAGTCTTCCTGCGGTCTTGCTTCGCGTATCCGCACAAATTAGGCCGACCATTGCGGCCATATTAATGGGTTCTGACCCTAGCCGCCGCCGCGCGCGATTCCCGTATGATTGACGATAAAATCGGCAATGGCGTCTACGTCATCAAGGTCGAAGACCGGCAATGCACCGCCTTCGGTTTCGTGGTCGGCCGCCACAGCAACGATTGCCGGGTCTGATGCCGCAAGAAAGGCCTTGTCGCCGGAAGCCCGCCGGCGGCATTCGAGCTTTGGGTGGCCGGCGCGCTTGAAGCCTTCGATGAGCACCAGATCGCAGGGAGAAAGCCGTGACAGCATCTCCTCCATTGTTGGCTCTTTTTCATCAGTGAGTTCATGGATCATCGCCCAGCGCCTGCCAGACACGATGGCGATTTCGCCTGCGCCCGCGCGGCGATGGCGGAACGAATCCGTTCCTTCGTGGTCAATGTCGAAATCGTGGTGCGCATGCTTCAGCGTTGCGATCCTGAAGCCGCGTTTCGTCAGCGTCTCAACGAGCGCGACGGTCAAAGTGGTCTTGCCGGAATTTTTCCAGCCGACAATGCCGAATACGGGCTGATTCACGACTTCTCTCTTCTGCTTCTTTCACGCGCCTGTTCAAGGTCATCGGGCGTGTTGACGTTGAAGAATGGATCGCCTTCGGCGCTTTGCGGGAAATCCACGATTGCCGCCTTCTGGATATCGCAGGCATAGGCGGCGACACGGCGGCTTCCGCCTTCGGCGATATGTCGGGCGAGATCGTCGGCGATGCACACAGGCCAGAGCCCGAAAACCGGATGCAGCCTTTCGCCTGAACGCGCAAGGGCCACCGTTTTGGCGCTCCCGCCGGCTTCGGCCAGCCGGTCCACCAGATCATCCGGGAAGAAGGGCGTGTCGGCTGCTGCCGTGACGATGTGGGTGGCGCCGGGCGCATTTTGCCGTGCCCATTGCAGGCCGGCGAGGATGCCGCCCAGAGGGCCGACGCGCTCTGGCAGCGGGTCGGAGACCACATCGAGCCCCAGTGTCGCAAAGCGTTCGGGATCGCCATTGGCGTTGAGCGCCAGCCGGTCGACCTGAGGGGAAAGCCGCGCGATCACCGTTTCCATCAGCGAGGTTTCCGCAAGCGCGAGCATGCCCTTGTCGCCGCCGCCCATGCGGCTGGCTTCGCCACCGGCAAGAATGATCCCGACAATGCCCTTGCTCATGCTCATATACCTGCCTCAAACATCTCCGACCTGCCGGGCAACGTAAATCACATAGAGCGATGTGACGATGCCGAGCGACGACGAGATCAGCATGACCCAGATGAGCGGGTAGGGGCCGGTATCGGGTGAAAGGAGAGCGCCGGCGAGAACGGAAAGGGCCGCGCCGCCGCCGATCTGCAACGCTCCGCCCAGTCCCGACGCCGAGCCGGCCAGATGCGGACGCACGCTGACAATGCCTGCATTGGCGTTCGGCATGGTCATGCCATTGCCGATGCCCACGAGGAATGAGGGGCCGAACAGCGACATTGGATGGTAGAAGCCGACAAGGAACAGCGCCAGAGCCAGCAGGAGGCCCAGCGAGGCGACAATGTTGCCGGCGAGCATCATCGGGTTGATGCCGATGCGCCGCGAATAGCGACCGGACATGAAGTTGCCGATCATGTAGCCGACCGAGATGAAGATGAAATACAGGCCGTATTGTGATGGCGTCAGACCCAGGATCTCGGTGGCCACATAGGGACCGCCGCCAAGAAACGCGAAGAACGCGCCGGACGCCATCCCCGCTGTGGCGGTGTAACCCCAGAAGCGACGGGCGCGGAACAGTTCGGGGTAGGTTTTCAGCTGTTTGGTGAGGCTGGTCGAACGGTTGTGATGGGTCTCGCCGAGGTCGAGATAGACCACCACGAAAGAGATAAGCCCAAAGCCCAGAATGAGATAGAAGGTGGACTTCCATCCATAGAGCTCATCCAGAAAGCCGCCGATAACGGGGCCGAGCATGGGGGCCAGCGTCATGCCCATGGTGATGTAGCCGATGCGGCTTGCCGCTTCGTCCGCGCCGACCGTGTCGCGCACGATGGCGCGCGACAGGACCATGCCGGCGGCGGCGAAGGCCTGCATCACCCGGCAGATCAGAAAAATGGTGATGTTGGGGGCCACAAGGGCGGCGATAGTCGCCAGGATGAAGATGACGAAAGAGGTGAGCATGACCGGCCGGCGGCCAAAGCGGTCGGAGGCGGGGCCGATGCCGAGCTGCAATATGGCGGTTGCGGCCAGGTAGAGCGAAACCGCAAGCTGGACGACCCTGTAATCAGCCTGAAAATACTCCGCCATTCCGGGCAGTGAGGGAAGGAAAAGGTTCATGGAGACAGCGGCGGTGGCGCTCGCGATCACCAGCGTGACGATATGGGGAGGGGTGGCAGAGCGGGGTAAATGCTTTTCCATAACGTCTTAAGAACCTTGATTTATCAGAGACTGTGACCGGAGATGCGGTGCACAGCCTCGTTGGCAATGGTCAGGCGCTTTTGTGACTGCCTGTTGCCCCTCATGTGCCCTCCGTGGCCATGCTGGGGGTTGTGCTTTCAGCGGCAGGTTTGACCCTGTCGATGATCTGTTCGCGATAGAGCGTGTAGAGGCCGGAACCGACAACCAGCCCTGCGCCGAGGATCATGGCCCAGTCCGGCCAGTCGCCGAAAAGGACGATGCCGAGCGCAATGGCCCAGAGCAGCGCCGTGTACCGGAAGGGCGCGATGAAGGAGAGTTCCCCCACGCGAAGCGAAACCACGATGAAATGATACCCGCAGACCACGCACAGCGTCGCGCCGACAAGGATTGCGAAATCCGCATTGCTCATCGGCGACCAGCCGCCATAGGGGACGACCAGAACAGCGCCGGCAAGCGTGACCGCTGCGGCGGTGGCGGTGGAGATCAGGGATGAGGGGATATCCTCGGGGATCTTGCGTGTTGTCAGGTCGCGCATGGTCGCGAAGGCAACTGCCGCCACGCCGTAGAGCGAATAGGCGTTGAAGGCGTCAAAGCCCGGCCTGATGATGATCAGGATACCGATAAAGCCCACGGCAATCGCGCTCCAGCGACGCCAGCCAACGGGCTCACTGAGAAAGAAGGCTGCGCCCATGGTGACGGTGAGTGGCAGCACCTGCATGACCGCTGTCAGGTTGGCGATGGGCATATGGGCAAGAGCCGACAGGAAGCAGATCGTTGCGCCTGTCTCGCCGGCAACCCGCAGCGCGACCATGGGGTGCAGGATGGCTCTGGGCTGCTGCAGCGCTTTCGTGCGCCACGCGAACAGAAGCATCAGCGCGGTCGCCATGACGCCGCGCACAAGCATGACCTGTCCCATGTTCATGACTTCGGCGACAAGCTTGGTCAAAGCATCATTGATGGTGAAGCCGGCAAGGGCCACACACATGAAAAGCGCACCGCGCGCATTCGGCGAAAAGGACACGACTACCCCGCGATGCAGGCACGTGGAAACACACCGCCCGCCGGGGCGGCGCTTCCACGTCGAAGGAGTTTCAACGGTTATGCGCGAAAGCGAATCTGCTCCCCGCACATCTCGTGTTGATGCTAAGTATACCTTATTGATTTGGCAATCGTTGAGGCCGCGAAAAACGCCCCGAATCCGGCCCTGGATCCATTCTGACGCACCCTGCGAGACACACGAAGATTTTCACAACGCGCTTGGTTCGGCTGGCTCACCATGAGGGAGGGCGCTGACTGCCAATCGCGTTGAAACGTCTTTGATCAAGATGCCTTGTCACGAACTGCTTCCCTCATGGTGAGCCAGCCGAACCATGCATCGCGCGAATACGATGGAGTATGCGAAAGACCGAAGAAGCGTTCCGCCTTTCGGTCCGGGACCTTAGCCGCCAGTAACGCTCATATGGCGCGAGACCGAGGGGCGGTTGGTGCGCCGGTCGATGATGAAGTCGTGCCCCTTGGGCTTGCGGGCGATGGCCCTGTCGATGGTTTCGGCAAGCAGGTCATTGCCTTCCGAAGCCCGCAGCGCATCGCGCAGATCGGCGGAATCGTCCTGACCCAGGCACATGTAGAGCATGCCCGTGCAGGTGATGCGCACGCGGTTGCAGCTTTCGCAGAAATTATGCGTCATCGGGGTGATGAAGCCGAGCTTGCCGCCCGTTTCCGCCACCTCGACATAGCGCGCCGGTCCGCTCGTCTTGAACGGAATGTCGGTCAGCGTGAACTGCTTCTCAAGCTGTGCGCGCAGGAGCGAAAGCGGAAGATACTGGTCGGTCCGGTCGCCGTCGATCTCGCCCATGGGCATGGTCTCGATCACGGTCATGTCCATGCCGCGTCCATGCGCCCAGCGCAGCATTTCGGGTATTTCGTCTTCGTTGAAGCCCTTGAGCGCGACGGTGTTTAGCTTGATCTTGAGGCCGGCGGCCTCCGCAGCCTCGATGCCACGCATCACCTTGTCGAGCTTGCCCCAGCGGGTGATGGCGTGAAACTTGTCCGCATCAAGCGTGTCGATGGAAACGTTGATACGCCGAACGCCACAATCGGCAAGCTCGGTGGCAAAACGCTCGAGCTGGGAGCCATTGCTGGTCAGCGTGAGTTCGTCAAGCGCGCCGGACTTCAGGTGGCGCGAAAGCTGGCGCACCAGATGCATGATGTTCTTGCGCACCAGCGGCTCGCCGCCGGTCAGCCGAAGCCGCCGCACGCCCTTTTCGATGAAGACGGTGCACAGCCGGTCGAGCTCTTCCAGGCTCAGAAGGTCGCGCTTGGGCAGAAACGTCATGTCTTCCGCCATGCAGTAGACGCACCGGAAGTCGCAGCGATCAGTAACCGAAACGCGCAGATAGTCGATGGCGCGGCCAAAGGGGTCGATCATGTTGCTCTGCGTCATAGGCTCGCTTCCGCTGGCGGTTCCGATCATGTTTCCACCCTTCTCATGTCGTGGATCGGGGCAGACAATTCAAGCGCCGTGACACTAGCACCGGGCCGTTCTCGTGGGCAATCCGCATCGCGGGGCTTTTCAGTTGAACCAAAGCTGAATAGGTCTGTTGGCCGAAAGGCGGTGCACAATGAGACCACCCAAGGAATTGCGTGTTTCCAGGGATCGTTCTTTGCTGACGGTTCTGTTTCCCGATGCCGAGCCGGCGGAGCTTTCCGCCGAGATGCTGCGGGTTCTTTCTCCATCCGCTGAAGTGCAGGGCCATTCGCCCGGGCAGCGTGTCACCGTTCCCGGCAAGCGGCATGTCACCATCAGCCGGGTTGAACCCGTGGGCAATTATGCGGTGCGGATCGTGTTCAGCGATGCGCATCAGAGCGGCATTTTCACATGGGTCTACCTCCATGAGCTCGCTGCGCAGAAAGACGCCAAATGGCAGGGGTATCTGGGTGAATTGGAGGAGAAGGGGTTGAGCCGTGACGCATGACGCTGCAACGCATGAGAATGAAGAACACATCATCGCCTCCATGGAGGCGCTTGAGGCGCTTTACGGAAAGCCGGGCGCGGCCTCGCTGACCAAGGTTACCGACCGTGTCATCCCCGAATATGCGCAGCTGATCGAAGCCTCGCCCTTTGTGGCGCTGGCGACCATCGGGCCGGAAGGCATTGACTGTTCTCCGCGCGGCGACAGGCCGGGTTTCGTGCGCATCCACGGTGACCGCACCCTGATGATGCCCGACCGGCGCGGCAACAACCGGACCGATTCCCTGCGCAACATCATCCGTGATGACCGCGTGGCTTTCCTCTTCCTCATTCCCGGATCGGGCACCACACTGCGCGTCAACGGGCGTGCGAAGCTCTCGGTCGATCCCGATCTGTGTGCATCCTTTGCGGTCGATGAGGCTGCCCCGCGTTCGGTCATCGTGCTTGCGGTTGACGAGATTTATTTTCAGTGCGCGCGGGCGATTGTCCGGTCCGGTCTGTGGAACGCTGAAAACCATGTCGATCCGCAGAGCCTGCCAACGGCCGGCCAGATCCTGCAGGCGACAAGCCGCGCTGAGATCGACGGCGAGGCTTATGATCGCGATTGGCCGGAGCGTGCGCGCCAGACCATGTGGTGACGCGCTGATTGGCGGGCCGTTGCCTATTTGTGGGTGAGGATGTTGATGAGCTTGCCGAAGGGGTCGCGCGTGTAGAAACGGCGCACACCCCAGGGCTCGTCGGCAGGTCCGTATTCTATCGGAAAGCCTGCCGCCTCGACCCGCCGCAGGGCTTCGTCGAGATCATCCACCTCGATCGACAGACCGGGCACGGGCGTGCCCGATCCACCTTCGGACATGACGCTGAGCTGAGCGCTCATCTGTTCGTCTGCGCCATGGGTGACGATCCAGCCCTGATCCATCAGCGTTTCCAGTCCCAGAACATCGCCATAAAAGCGGCGTGCCGCTTCAGGCCTGTCTGCGGCGATGTTGCTGACGATGCGCTTCACCCTCATGGCGTTTCTCCTCTTGAAGCTCCGTCAATGGTTTAGATCGTCCTTTGTGCGTCCGGATGGGCGCACGGCGATCTAGCCTGCCTTTTTGAGGTTCGGCAGGAACACGGTCAACAGGCCAAGCAGCGGCAGGTAGGAACAGATCTTGTAGACGAACTCGATGCCCTGACTGTCAGCGACGATGCCGAGCACCGCTGCGCCAAGCCCGCCGAGACCAAAGGCGAAGCCGAAGAACATGCCTGCGACCATGCCCACGCGACCGGGCAGAAGCTCCTGTGCGAAAACCACGATCTGCGGAAAGGCCGATGCGAGGATCAGGCCGATGGCCACGGTCAGGACCGGCGTCCAGAAGAAATTCGCATAGGGCAGGGCCAGCGTGAAGGGCAGCACACCGAGGATCGAGAACCAGATCACCGTCTTTGAGCCGATGCGGTCGCCGACCAGCCCGCCCAGAACCGTGCCGGCCGCAACGGACCCCAGGAAGACGAAGAGCAGGATCTGCGACTGCTGCACCGTCACACCGAACTTCTCGATGAGGAAGAAGGTGTAGTAGCTGGAAATGCCGGCCATATAGACATTCTTGGCGAAGACCAGCGAGACGAGAATGGCGAGCGACATGGCCACCTTGCCTTTTGGCAGAGTGAGCGTTTTTGCTGGCGCCGGACGAGAGGCCGCGCGCTGGCGATAGGCTGCGTACCAGGCGCTGACGCGCCACAGCACGATCATGCCGAGAAGGGCTGCGAGCGAGAACCAGGCAACACTGGTCTGGCCGCGCGGCACCACGATGAAGGCGGCAAGCAGTGGCCCAATGGCCGTTCCGGCATTGCCGCCCACCTGAAATACGGCCTGTGCAAGGCCGTAGCGCCCGCCAGATGCGAGGCGCGCCACACGCGAGGATTCCGGGTGAAAGATCGCTGATCCGAGGCCGACGAACATCGCGCCGACCAGAAGCAGCGAGTAATTGGCCGCCGTCGCCAGAAGCAGAAGGCCGATAAAGGTCGAACCCATGCCGACCGGCAGCGAATAGGGCATCGGCTTCTTGTCTGTCGTCAGCCCGATGGCTGGCTGAAGCAGCGAAGCGGTGACCTGAAACGCCATGGTCAAAAGACCGATCTGCCAGAAGTCGAGTCCGTAATCCGCTTTCAGCATCGGGTAGATGGCCGCAAGCATCGACTGCATGATGTCGTTGAGCATGTGGCAGAAGCTGACGGCGATGAGTACCGCGAAAGCGGTCTTCTCGGCCTGAACGGGAACGCGATTGGCGGTGGTGTCGGTCACGTCGGAACTCCATGCGAAAAACGCCGTCGGCGAAGCGGCAACCGCTTATACGCCTGTTGCAAATGACCTTCCTTGGTGATTTGGTCTAGTTTTTTCGCAAGTGGGCCAAATGAAACCACCCGACAGAGCCAATAGAATGCCCAGTACCGTCGTCATGAACGGGGATCGCCCGGTCAATGACGAAAAGCGCCGGTCGTGGATCGAGGAGGCGGAAGGCGATCTTGTCGTTGGCGAGATCGAGCAGGCGGCGCATGTTCAGGTGGAAGCGCATCGCCACAGCCGCGGCCAGCTTCTTCATGCGCGCAGCGGCGTTGTTCTGGTCAAGACTGTGTTCGGGCACTGGATGGTGCCGACGGGGCAGGCGATCTGGATTCCTCCCGGCATCGTGCATGCCGTGGACATGGTGACCGATGTGCGCATGCAGTCTGTCTATGTGCTGCCGGAGGCGATTTCCGATCTGCCCGACAGGCCGCGTGTGGTCGGTGTGACCCCGCTGTTGCACAGTCTTCTGGAGGAGGTGGCGCCGCTGCCCCATGTGGCGCAGCCGACCGGGCGCAACGGGCTTATCTACAAGCTCATCCTGCACGAAATTCCGCGCCTGCCGGAATTGCCGCTCGGCCTGCCGTTTCCCGCTGATGCGCGGCTTGCGCGGATGTGCCGGGCCTTTCTCGATGCGCCGGCAAGCCGGGTCACCATTGATGACTGGGCGCGCGACGCGGGCATGAGCCGACGCACTTTCACGCGGCGCTTCAAGCAGGAAGCGGGTGTTAGCCTCTCGGTCTGGCGTCAGCAGGCGAGCCTCTTTGCGGCCCTGCCCAGGCTTGTGAGCGGCGAGCCGGTGACGAGCGTCGCCTATGATCTCGGCTATGACAGTGTCGCTGCCTTCACCACCATGTTCAAACGCATGCTCGGCTCTTCGCCGCGCAACTATCTGAAACTGCCCGAGAGGGAAGACGGGTCCTGACCCCGCGCGCTGCTGCTGGAGCGCCGTGGGGCCATTGGGACGCACAAAGGACGCTCTAACCTATTGAATCGACGCATCGTGCTTTCCGAAAATCGTTTCCGACTCTCGGGCCGAAGCGCTAGTCCTGCGCCAGTGTCTCGCTGATTTTGCGCATCTGCTCGCCCATGGCCTCGCACTGTTCCGGCGTGGACTGGGCCATGACGCGGTCGATAAGTTCCGTATAGACGGCGAGCGCTTCCATCAGCCGTTCCTCGCCATCGGGCGTCAGGTAGAGCCTGAGAATGCGACGGTCCTTTGCGTCGTTCTCGCGGCGCACGAGCCCCTGGGTTTCAAGCTGCGGCAAAAGCATGGTGATGTTGGAGCGGCCGACCAGAAGCCTGCGCGCCAGATCGTGCTGCGACTGACCGGGGTGGCGATACAGATTCATCAGCATGTCGAGCTGCGCGATCTTCAGGCCCAGCGGTTCGAGTGCCTTGCCAAGGGCCCTTACAATGGCCTTTTCGGCGCGCGCGACTGCAACCCATGTACGGAAGCGCGGATTGTCCCAGGGAAGTTCTTGTTTTTTGTTCATGCTTGAACTAACTTTGTTCATGATTGAACATTATCATGGATTGCCGACATGACCGCACTCAATCTGAGGATCTTACGGGGTCTTTTTGGCACAATCGATCATGTCGCGCCAAGCCTCGCAGGTCGTCTTGCCTTCCGGCTCTTCTGCCGTACGCCGAGCCCGCAGAAGCTGACGGAGAAGGAAAAACGTCTCCTGTCAAAGGCGCAGAATTTCATGAGCAGCGCCCGCAGGCACAGTCTCACGACGGAGCACGGCCGTGTTGCGGCTTACGAGTTCACAAACTGGGGCGGGCGTCGCGACGGGCCGACCGTGCTTGTGCTGCATGGCTGGCGTTCGCGCACGGAGCATATGCGCGCCATCATCGAGGCGCTTCTGGAGCGTGGGTTTCGCGTGGTGTCGCTCGATCTCCCGGGACACGGTTCGTCCGGCGGGCGGGTTTTGAACATCCCCAAGGCCGTCGCAGCCGTGCAAAGTGCGGCCCAATGGCTTGGGCCGTTCGACGCGATGGTCGGGCATTCCTTCGGTGGCGCCGTTGCCCTCAATGCGGTGGCCGGGTCCATTGATGGAATACCGCCGGTTCCGGTGCGCAGGCTTGTGATGATCGGCGCACCGAACGCGCTGCCTGATCTTTTCACGCAGTTCGGGCAGTTTCTGAAACTCAGCCCAAAGGCTCAAGACGTGTTTGAAGGGCGGGTTGAGATCATTGCCGGAACGCCGCTTTCCAGTTTCGTCGGGTGCGATCAACTGAGCGCCCTCGATATCCCGACCCTGATTGTCCACGCGCCCGATGACAAGGAGGTTCCTGCCACCGACGCCAGGGCGATGGCGGCAGCAGGGCGGCATGTTTCGGTGACATGGGCGCCGGGGCTCGGTCATCGCCGCATTCTCGCCGATCCGGGGATCGCAGCGCGTGTCGCCGCCTTTGTCGCCACGCGCAAGCTGCGGCGTGAGGATGTGCCCCTTATGCGGTCATTAGAGAATCATTTACCAATCCCCAACTGAGCGTGCATTTCCCGACAATTTTATCGATCTGCCCGCGACCGATCCTGTTTGAACTGTTATTTTGGTTGCGATTCATGTTTGGGAAGCGTTTTACGTGCAGGCGTCATCGGTTGCGGTCTCTGGCCGCCGCTGGAAGCTTGTCCGCAAATGGCGCTCCTGGAATATAGTTCGGATCTCGGCGGGGTGATCGATGATTTTGAAATCCACACGCAAGACCTGGCTGGCCTGTGCGGCCCTGGCTGTGTTTGCGGGGCATGCAGGGGCAGCACATGCCCAGGGCGACAATCTTTTCGATATGCTGTTCGGTGGCAACAACCGCTCCAGCGCCGCGCGTTCCGCGCCGCCGCCGAAGCCTGTTGAGCCCGCGCCGCAGCGTCGTGTGCCTGCGAAGGCGCCAAAGATCTCCGCGCCTTCCCATTACAATTACAAGCCGGAGAGCCTCGCCCATGTCGAGTTCTCCGAGATCACGCTTCCAGAGGCAGAGGGCGCTTTTCAGCCGACCCTCGAGGGCGTTTCCTTCCGCGAGGCATTGCCGATGCTGGAGGGGATGGAACTCTACGCCGAGAAGGATATCGCGAAGGCGCTGGTCGACTTCTATTCGAACAGGCCCGATTTCATCTGGGTTTCCGGATACCAGCCCAATGATCGTGCGCGGCAGGTTTTGCGCGTTCTTTCTGAGGCTTCCAGCTATGGGCTCTCCGACAGCGACTATACGGTCGGCGTGCCGGGTAGCGATTTTTCCTATGATGACATCGCGGCACGCCAGAAAGAACTGATCCGCTTCGAGATGATGCTTTCTGCCCGTGCATTACGCTATGCGCGTGATGCCCATGCGGGCCGCATCAATCCGAACAAGTTATCCGGCTATCACGACTTCGCCAAGAAGCCGATGAACCTGGAACAGTCGCTCGGTTTCATGGCCAATATGGCCGATGCCGATATCTATCTGGAGCGGCAGCACCCGCAGAACGACACTTATCGCAAGCTGTGCGCGGAGCTGGAGATGCTGCGCGGTGCTGCCGAGCGTGAGGTCATCGTCGACCCCAAGACGTTTGTCCGCCCGGGCGGAACCAATCCCGAACTGGCAAAGCTGCTCAAGCTCATCGAGCGCGATGCAGATGCCGCTTTTCTGGAAACCCATGGCGCGGCGCTGAAAGAGCATGCCGGCAGTGAGGTTTATGTTCAGGCGCTGGTGCCTGTGGTGAAGGCCGCGCAGGAGGAGAGAGGCCTCAAGCCGGATGGCGTCATCGGGCCGCGCACCGTCGCCGCGATTGCCGGCGTTTCCAAGGCTGCGCGCATCGACAAGGTTCTCTACACGCTGGAGCGTCTGCGCTGGCACCCCTCGGAGCTGGGCGACACGCGGGTGGTGATCAACGCCGCTTCCTTCAATGTCGATTTCTTCGACAAGGGCGAGCCGCGCATTTCCATGCGCACGGTGGTGGGCCGGTCTGCCAACCAGACCAATTTCTTCCATGACGAGCTGGAGACGGTGGAGTTCAACCCCTATTGGGGGGTGCCGCGCTCCATCATCGTCAACGAGATGCTGCCCAAGCTGTGGCGCGATCCGAGCTATCTCGACCGGAACGGCTACGAGGTGATCAACGGTCAGGGGCGCAAGGTCTCGTCGTCCGCCGTCGACTGGGGCCAGTATGGCCGCAATGTGCCCTTCAGCGTCCGTCAGAAGCCGGGCCGCCGCAACGCGCTTGGTGAGTTGAAGATCCTGTTCCCCAACCGGCACGCCATCTACATGCATGACACGCCTTCCAAGAGCCTGTTCCAGCGCGACACACGCGCATTCAGCCATGGTTGCGTGCGTCTGGCCGATCCGCGCGCCATGGCGGCGGCGCTGCTCGATGTTTCCGTCGACGACGTGGCGCGCGCCATTGAGAGCGGTGATCGCAGTCGCCCGACACGGCGCAAGATCGAGCGCAAGATCCCCGTCTATGTCGGTTATTTCACGGCATGGCCGCAGACGGATGGCGTGATCGCCTATCATGGCGATGTCTATGGGCGTGATGAGCGCCTGGGGATTGCGATCGAGAAGGTCACCGATACGCGCTCGCCCAATTCCTGATCGGGAGGATCAGGCGTCGCATTGCGGCAGGGTTTTGCGGCCATCGCTCTTGAGCGGTGGCCGTTTTTGTTTGTCTGACCCAGGGGCCTGCCCCTGGCCAGCAGGCTCGTTAGTCGCGCCAGAAAGTCGGCAGCAGCAGGACGACGACCGCAAGGATTTCCAGTCGGCCAAGCAGCATGGTCGCTGAAAGAACCCATTTCGCAAAGTCGCTGAGCGGCGCGAAATTGCCGGATGGTCCGATGGTGGTGCCAAGGCCCGGACCCACATTGGTAAGCGCCGTCAGTGAACCCGTGAGCGAGGTCAGGAAGTCGAGCCCGGTGGCGGCCAGAAGCAGCGTCGCCAGCACCCATGAGGCAAGGAAGCCGACCACGAACAGAACCACCGAACGCTGCATCTCCACATCCACGATGCGCTTGCCATAGCGCAGGGCGCGCACCGAATGCGGATGGATGAGAAGGCGCAGACCATTGCGCAGCATCGCGCCCAGTATGAGGAAGCGATACGCCTTCACGCCGCCCGAAGTGGAGCCGGAACAGCCGCCGAGGAAGGTCGCGAAGAAGGCGAGCGTCACCGCGAAAGGTCCCCACAGCGTGTAGTCCTCGCTGGCAAAACCCGTTGTGGTGATGATCGACGCGAAGTTGAACGCCGTGGAAGCAAGTATGTCATCGAAGGGCTGGCCGGTCGTGATCCTGCGTTGAACGGCCAGAACGATGACGATCACCGTCACATAGCCGAGAAAGAGCCGGATCTGCGGATCGCGCAGCGCGTCGAGCCGTCCGCGTGCGAAGAACAGGACGAGGATCGAGAAGGGCAGGGCCGCCATCAGCATGAAGAATGTGCCGACCCAGAGCACCGTATTGCCCTCGAAATAGCCGAACGAGGCATCATGGGTGGAGAACCCGCCGGTTGCGATGGTGGTCATCGCATGATTGATCGCGTCGAAATTGTCCATGCCCGCGGCCGCATAGGACAGCGCGCAGAGCCCGGTCAAAAGGCAGTAGATGCCGACCAGCGCGAACAGAAAGCTGATGAAACGGTCGAAGGGGCGGTTTTCGATGTCGGAGGATTCCACCCGGAAGTAGGAAAACCCGCCGACCTTGAGAAGTGGCAGCAGGAACAGGCCAAGCGCCACAACGCCGATGCCGCCGATCCATTGCAGGATGGAGCGCCAGAGGAGAAGGCCGGGCGGCAGTCCGTCGAGCCCGGAGATCACGGTGGAGCCGGTCGTCGTGATGGCCGAGACGGATTCGAAAACGGCCTCGGCCAGATCGAGCTTGAGCGAGGCGGTGTAGAATGGCAGCGCGCCGACCAGGCCGAGCATCAGCCAGAGAATGACCACCACGAGAAATGTGGACTGGGTGGAGCCACGGGTAAGAGGGGCGCGTGTGGCGGCTGCGATTGTCAGTGCGATTGCGCCTGTCGCCAGTGAGCAGACGACGAAAACCTGCCAGTCATCATTGCCGTAATAGAGATCGACGGCGGCGGGAAGGAGCATCGAAGCGGCCACGTAGACGGCAAAAATGGCCGCTGGATAGGTGGCTGTCCGGATTGTCGATGTTTGCAATGTCTCTACCTCGGTAGGTGCGGGCACCGTTGGTAGAGGAGAAAATGCGTGAGGAAAAGTGGTTTTGGAGAGGGTAGCCATGCATAACCGGCAGGGCTTGCCAGTGAGCAACAGCCCCTCCAAAGCCCGGCAATCATGGCATTACGCAGTAAAACCCAGCGCTTTCGCTGGCGCCGAATTCGGGGTGCGTGTCGATGGTATGGGAGAGCGAGGGAATGCTCCAGCGGTCTTCAATCCTGTAGCCAAGAGCCGCAAGCATCTCCAGAAATTCGGCTTCGTTGCGGATCTGATAGGGCACGAGAGCGGGGCCGATGCGCTCCAGCGTCACGAGCGTCTTTCCTTTGCGCAGCGCGACCTTGTTCAACAGAAGGTGCCGGGGCGGAACGCTCAGGCGTCCAAGCAGCTCCGGCAGGGGAACGTTCAGATATTGCAGCAGACCCGACCCCAGAAAGAGGTCACAGGGGCCGCCATCTTCGAGCCGGCTCGTGAAGGTGAGCGCGCTCAGGCCATCCGCCCTGGCGCGTTTCTCACCGGCTTTGACGATGGCGGGCAGGTCGTAGACGGTCCAGTTCAGCCTGTCGATGGAGGGCAGAGACCTGCGGAACGCCCTGAACTTCGTGCCCATATGACCGCCCGCATCGACCACCGTGCCGATGTGGCTCTCAAGTCGGCTGAGCCAAAACAGAAGCGGATAATCCCAGGGAACGAGCTGGCACATGCGCTCGAAGGCCACATCCGCCACCGCGTCGTGATCATAGCCCGCAAGCCCCTGACGCTGCGCGGCGGCAAGCGCTTCATCGAATGAGGCATAGGCGCCGGAAAAGCGCACGGGAAGCCCTGTTGCCATGCGCAGACGACCCGCCGCCGTCTTGAAGGGCAGGGCGACCGCGCCCCGGGCTCCTTTGATCCTCTGTTTGATCTGCTCCATCGGCATGTCTGGCCCCTGGTCCCTCTGGTCCCCCTTGTCGCCGCCGGGCCAAAGCCGGTCACGACAAGACATTACCTGCTGCAAAGGGGATGACCGATACGGCAAAACTGATGAATGCTGCGCCAAATAGGCTTAACGCCGGGCCTTACAGCGGGAATCCATACCGCTTTGCGATTGCCCAGATGTCCCGGTTGGTCTCGATCAGCCGGTTGATGGACCCGGTGATGTTGTCGATTTCCGCATCGTCGATGGCGTCCACCTTGCCATATTTCAGCCGGTCGCCGCTGTCGGAAATCCGCATGAGCAGGGTCGAGACATTTTCGCCCGTGTCGTCAAAGGAATAGATGCAGTGGTTGTATTTGTTCCTGAGCTTGGCTTCGCTCATCATCCGGCGTGTAACGCCCAGCACATCCCTGCGAACCGCCTCATCCGTGCGTGATGTCTTGGCCAGCCGCTCCACCAGATCGACCCGCGCGCGCGACGTGTTCAGCGTCAGGAAAATGATCGTGGCCGTTTCCATGTCCACCCGCGCAAGTCCCGCGATCAGGTGGATGAGAAGGCTCTCGGTGTTGGTCCACGTGTAATTGAGCTGCCCCAGCAGTGTGAGTACTTTTCGGAAACGTGGGGTAGCCTCATTCATGGCGAAACGGCTCGCGTCCACCTCGGATAGCTCATTGTCCCTCATGCTATCACCGCACGTTTCAGTCGTCTACTTTCTGTGACCTTCCTAGTTCTCGCGAAACGCCCGGTTCATGCTGTCCATGATGGGCTTCGAGAGATATTCGAAGAAGGTGCGTTCGGCCGTCTGGATAAGGACTTCGGCCGGCATGCCCGGTGTCGGCAGGAAGCCGTGAACCCGCGCCAGTTCGCTCGGCGGCAGCCGCACCCGCGCCAGATAGATTTCGCGTTTCTCATCGACCGAGCCGTCGCGCAGCGCGTCGGCCGAAACATAGAACACTTCGCCCGTCAGGACCGGCGTGGTGCGCTGGTTGAGCGCGGTCAAACGCACGGTTGCTTCCTGTCCCACCCGCACGCTGTCGATCTTTGTGCGCGGGATCTGCGTTTCGATGATCAGCGGCACGTCCGAGGGCAAAATCTCTGCAATGCTCTTGCCGCTTTCGATCACGCCGCCGGGCGTGTGGTAGTAGAGCCGCACGACGGTGCCTGCGACAGGCGTGTTGATCGTGGCGCGACGCAGGATGTTTTCTGCTGCGCGCGACTGCTCGCGAACCGCGTCGAGCTCCGCCTCGATGCTCTGCAGCTCATCAAGGGCCGCCTGCCGATAGGCGGCGAGCGTCTGGTTGGCCTGCTCTCGATAGCGCTTCATCTGGGCATGTGTTTCATCGACTTCGGCCGAAAGACGCCCGAGCTGGCCATCCGCCTCGGCCATGGCCCGCCGGATGGCGGAGATTTCGGGTTTGCGCATCAGCCCCTGCTCATAGAGCTTCTGCTTGCCGGAATACTCGTCTGTCAGGAAGGCGAGCTGCCGCGTCAGGGCCTCGTGCTGGGCCGTGTAGCCGCGTCCGCGAATTTCCAGCGCGGCGATGTTGTTGTTCAACAGCTCCAGTTCACTGTGGAGCTTGCGCTGCGAGGATTCGAAATTGAGCCGCTGGCTCGCCAGTATTTCCGCAATCTCCGGGTCTGCCATCCGCTCCGTCAGATCGGCGGGGAAGTCGATGCTGGTCTTTTCCTCATATTCAGAAGACAACCGCGCGACGATCGCCACAAGCCGCGCCCGCCGCAGGAAAAGCTGGCGTTCATTGGCAAGTGCGGAAGTTTCGTCCAGCTGCACCAGCGGCTGGCCGGCGGTCACATGATCGCCTTCGGACACCAGGATGTCCTTGATCACGCCGCCTTCCAGATGCTGCACGATCTTGTTTTGACCGGTGGCGACGAAACTGCCCTGTGAGATGACGGCGGCTGCAAGCGGCGCGAAGGCGGCCCATATGCCGAACCCGCCGAAACAGAGAATGAGCAGGATGATGCCGGCAATGCTCTGCTTGCGGATCGAACGCGGCACCTCCGCGTACCACGTCATGTCTTGAAGCTTGGCGATTTCGGTGGAGCTCATGATGGACCTGCCCTTCAGGGAAGCTGGTTGGCGAAGGGACCGTTTTCGAGTTGTCCGGCCTGGTGGGCGGCAAGGGCGCGCAGCACGTCCTCGCGCCGGCCGAACATCGAGATGGTTCCGTTGGTCATCAGCAGGATCTTGTCGACATAGCGCAGCAGCGATGGCCGCTGCGTGATGACGATCATGGTGATCCGGTTTTCCTTGGCGTGTTTGAGTGCGCGGGCAAGCGCGGCGTCGCCGGCGCTGTCGAGATTGGAGTTCGGCTCATCCAGAACGATCATGCGTGGATTTCCGAAGAATGCGCGCGCCAGCGCAATGCGCTGCTTCTGCCCGCCCGACAGCGGTGAGCCATCGGCGGCCACGATGGTTTCATAGCCCTGCGGGAAGGTGGCGATCATCTCATGCACGTCGGCGAGGATCGCCGCCTGATAGATTTCCCTGTCGTCCACATCGTCGCGCATGCGCGCGATATTGGCCTTGATCGAGCCGGGGAAGAGCTGAACGTCCTGCGGCAGGTAACCGATATTGTCGCCGAACTGGCGCTGGTCCCAGTTGCGCAGATCCATCAGATCGAGCCGCACACTGCCCGATGTGGGCAGGATGGAGCCGACCAGCATTTTGCCGAGCGTGGTCTTGCCGGCCCCGGAATTGCCGATGATTGCGAGCGAATCCCCCGGGCGCAGCGAGAAATTGATGCCGTTGAGCACGACCCGTTTTGTTCCCTGCGGCACGTAGAGAACGCGCTCCACATCGAGCCTTCCCTCGGGTTTCGGCAGCACGAGCCGTTCCAGATTGAGCGGAGATGCCTGCAGGAGCGCCTTGATGCGCCGGTATGCGCCGCGTGAAAGGATGAACTGGTTCCAGCCCTCGATGGAGCCTTCTATGGGCGCGAGCGCGCGACCGGCGATGATCGACGCGGCAATCACCATGCCGCCGGTAATGTATCCCTGGATCGCCAGATAAGCGCCCCAGCCGAGCAGGGCCACCTGCGTCAGGAGGCGGATGGCGCGCGAAGTGGCGGCCGACATGATGTTGCGGTCCTGCGCCTTGACCTGCGCCTTCAGTGATCCGGCCGTGTCCTGCCCCCAGATCTTCACCGCTTCGGGGATCATCGCCAGCGCGTTGATGATCTGCGAGTTCCGCGCCATGGAATCCAGATGCATATTGGCCTTGCTCTGATAGACATTGGCCTCGCCGAACGGGGCAGCGGTCGCGCGCTGGTTGATGAAGGCGACGATCATGAGCAGGAAGGCCGACAGCACCACGATGCTGCCGAGATGCGGGTGAACCAGAAAAACGGCGAGAACGAAGATCGGCGCGAACGGGATGTCGAGGAACGACAGAAGCGTGCCCGAAACCAGGAAGGAGCGCAGCTGTTGCAGGTCGCCCAGCGTCTGGTATTCGCGGCCCGTGCCATGCAGCGAAGCGCGCGCTGCCGCGCTGAGAATAGGCGCGCCCAGCTGTGCCGCCACCTCAACGGCCGTGCGCATCAGGATGAAGCGCCGGATCGCGTCGAAAATCGCCTGCAGCAACACCGCCCCGATGATCACAATGGTCAGCATGATGAGCGTATCGGTGGATCGGCTGGTCAGAACGCGGTCCGAAATCTGGAAGAGATAGACAGGGATCGCGAGCACCAGAATGTTGCTGGCATTGGTGAAAAGCAGAACCATCAGCAGGTTCTTGCGCACCGCGCCCAGCCCGGCGGACAGGCTCTTTGAGAAGTCGACCGGCCCCAGACGGCGATGGAATTTTTCCTTCGTGTCGCCGGACTGTTTGATCTGAGGCGCTTCCTCAGCCGACCGTTGCCTTTGCTCGGCAGGAGCTGTTTTCGCCGCGCTCTTCCTGTCTTCCCGGGGCTTGTTCTGCGGCGCTGCCGCTTCCCGCCGGGCAGTCTTTGCCTGCGGTGTTTCGGAAGCTTTGGGGGCGGCATTATCCGTTGCCCGGTCCTGCTGCGCCTCCCGTTTGGCTGCTTCCTGTGCCATCCGCGCCGCGCGCGCATCGACTTCCCTGAAAATCCGGGAAATCTCCTGATCCACCGAGAGCGTCTGTGGTTTGCTGCGCGGTTCTGCGCGTTGTTCTCTCGGCCGCGCTTCTTCGATCACCCAGGATGATGCATCCTTCGCGTGGGCAGGTTGCTTTGTTGGTTTGTCCAGCATGCGTTTCCCCCCGGTATCCGCTAACCCAGCATGGTCTGCATGACGTCTGCCGAACCCGCATCCGGTGTTGCCGCATCCGGAGCGGAGTGCTCGCCATCCTGTTCGGGAGCCATCAGGTCATCGCTGAGAAATGCCACCGCCTCGTTCACCAGCGCATCGCCGCTTTGCGTGTAGAGACCGGTATCGTCTGAAATGAGCTCGGCCTGGATCAGCAATTCGTCCGAATAGACGTTGCCGCCCGCATAGGTCGTCGCATTGACGCCGCCATCGGTGATCGCAGCCTGGTTGACCAGCGCATTCCCTCCGGTCGACACACTCCAGTCGCCATCGGCGTTGGCTTCTGCGCCCGCCTTTGCAAGCGCCACCTGATCGGCATCGCCCAAAACGTTGGTCTGGCTGATATATTGCAGGTCCACCACGTCGCCTGAAATGTAGAGAACCTTGAGGTTCGTCATTCCCGAAAAGTCATCGCTGGCGAGCAGGGCGCCCGGAGCTGCGCCCGGGCCAGCTGCCAGCTGGTTTGCCGCCTCCAGATAGGACGGCGGCAGCGCCTCGAACGACATGGTGCCGTATTGGGTGATCGAGGCCTCGTTCCAGAGCAGATTCCCACTGGTGGAAAGCGAGGCCGGGCCGCTGGTCTCGAACCCTTCGAGCGTTCCCACCAGATCATCATCCAGCAGGATGTTCGTCTGGCTGATGATGTTGGCGTTGTAGATGTTCCCGCCGATGATGATCAGGTCGTAATAGATGCCCAGTTCGGCCAGTGAGGCGACGTTGACGGTCAGATTGCCGCCGAGTTCAATCACGGTGCCGCCGCCGGTTGCCGACATGACCGTAATATCGTTGTCTTCGACGAAACTGACCTGCTTGACCCAGTTTGCAAGAACAAGGTCGCCATCGATCCGCGACACCAGCCAGTGGGAAGGGAAGTCGGGTTCGCCCTCGCCATTGCCGGCCGTTTCGGGGCGCGGATTGTCGATGGTCTGCATCGTCGCGATGTTGAAGGCGTTTGTCGGCTGCGCCGTGAGCGATTGCCAGCCTTCGAGCGCGCCGCCGATGGCGTCGCTATCGCTCCAGACATTCAACTGGCTGATGGTGTTGAAATGAACATAGTCGCCGGCAACCGCCAGCACCGGCGCGCCATACCAGTCGTTCACGAGGATGGCTTCGTTGACCAGAAGATTGCCGCCGGCTTCAACCTCGATCTTCGCATGGAGCGAGAAGTCGGTTTCTGCATCGTCATCTTCGCCGCCGTTGGCCTTCACGCCATCGGGCAGGTGGTCTTCAAGAAGCGGCGTTTCCTCAACGGCCTCGCCATTCACATACTGCCCCTCGAGAGCCTCGCTGCGGGCGATGAATATGTCTGCGCCATCGGGCAAATCATCTGCAAAGGCGTCCGCCAGATGCGGCGCGTGCATGATGAAATCGCCGATCTCTTCCGCCGAGCCGGGTTCGTCCAGATGGCTGAAGGGCTGGAATTCGGATGCAGCGCCTATCAGTACTGCAAGGGCTGCGCCGGGATCGCCGACCTGGCTCATGACCAGACCATGATCACCGATGCTGAGATAATCGTTGTCTTCGAGCCGCGCTTCCTGCTTCACATACCATGCGAGAGAGCCAAGCGGCTGGTATTCGGGAAAGGCGGGAGCTTCGGCACCGGTTCTGAAGGCGATCGCGTCAGTAGACGGGCCCGCGCCGCCAAAGCCACCGCTCTGGGCGTCGAGCGCCATCGGATTGTGCGCGACCGCTGAAACCACCTTCTCCCTGAACTGATCTGTCGGAGGCGGCGTGTATTCCACCCGCGGGCTGTAGTCCTTCAGAAGGTAGGGGCTGATGATGTTGATGTTTATGTTGAGGAGTTCGTCCTGCTCCGGCGCTCGCTCTTCAAGCGGATCGAACTCCACATAATCCATCCGCATGCGCACCTCTTCGACCGTTTGCGAGAACAGTCCTATGAAGTGGGCGATTGCTTCCGTGGTGGAGTCCAGATGCATGGAGCATTACCTTGCTGCGGGTTTGGCGAGTAACCTCGTGTTCTGCCATCGCCGGTCGACAGCCCCGAAAAAAGGATCGGAGGTTTGCGGGTGTCAGGCGAAGGGTGAAAGGCGCAAACCTCCGGTTCCGGCGCCCAGGGGGACAGGGCGCCGGAATTCTCGTTTGCCGTCAGGCGTCGTCTTCGCCGACAACCGTGCTGTTGAGATCGCCGCCGACCACTGTCGTGTCCACGGAGTTTCCAAGCACGTTGGCGCCCATGACGATCTGCTGATTGAAGGCGCTCGTATCCACGATGGCATCGGCAGATGCCTCGGAGATTCCGGTCACATAGCCGTCATCTCCATTGTTGGAGCCCCACATGCCGCCAGCGCCGCCTGCGCCGCCAGCACCTGTGGTTGCGATGCCGCCCATGCCGCCGGCGCCGCCGTTGCCGCCTGAGACCGGTCCGGCCCATGCATCACCGGCGTTTCCGCCGACTGCAGAAGCCCAACCGCCTGCGCCGTCGCCTCCATCACCTCCATTGCCGCCACGGGCAGCGCCGAGGCCCATACCCATGCCCTGACCTGCGCCGAAACCAAGGCCGCCGCCGCCGTCGGCTGCGCCACCGGTGCCACCCATGCCACCCATGCCGCCCATGCCGCCGTCGCCGCCGGTTCCGGTTCCGCCATTGCCGCCGGAGCCTTCAGCACCTGCCGCACCTGTTCCGGTGCCGCCCATGCCGCCAGCGCCTGCTGCGCCGCCATCGCCACCAGGGGCTGCTGCGGCTGCTGCGGCTGCATCTGCTGCTGCGTCTGCAAAGCCCAGAGCCGCTGCAGCGTCTGCTGCCGCCGCTGCGGAGGCCGCTGCTGCGCCATCGCCGCCATCGCCGGCTTCACCGCCGGTGCCGCCGTCGCCGCCGTCGCCGTCACCGCCGTCGCCGCCGGTGCCTTCACCGCCTTCACCGCCGGTTGCCGTGCCGCCAAGGCCGCCCATGCCGCCAGCACCGCCAGCGCCACCGGCACCACCGGAGCCGCCTTCACCGCCGAGACCGACGCCGACGCCCAGACCACCGAGGCCAAGGCCGGTACCGGTCGCCGTGCCGCCGGAACCGCCGGCTGCGCCATTGCTGTTGCCGCCATAGGCCTTTGCGTCATCGGTCGCGCCGCCATTGGCATTGCCGCCATCGGCCCAGCCATGAGCGCCAGCACCGCCGTCGGCGTCTGCATCGCCGCCGCCTTCGCCACCGCCGCCGCCGGCCACGATGCCTTCTTCGGCATAGGCGTCACCGCCCGATGCGTCGCCGTTCTGGTTGAAGTCGGCATTGTTGGAGACGGTCGGGTTCTCAAGCGTGTCATTGTCGACGAGATCGTTCACCTGACCGATCACGAAGGCATTGTCATTGCCGCCGCCATTGAGCGAGTCGTTGAGGATGTCCTCGAACGTCATGTCGTCGCCCGGATCGTAGGAAATCTCGCCATCGCGATTGATGAACAGCTGGTCGACCGAACCGCCGTCATAGACATCCACATCTGCAAAGTCGTCATCACTCGGGATGAACCCGTCGAGGCCGACATTCACGGACGTGTTGACGGATGTGGCCACGGCAGTCGCCACATCGGTGTTGTTCGTGGCGTTGTTGGTGGCCGAGTTCTGCGCCGCATTGCTCGCGGCGTTGGCCGCCTCGTTGGCGGCTTCATTGCCAGCGGCATTTTCTGCCTGATTGCTCGCACCGTTCTGCGCGGCGTTGCCAGCGGTGTTGTTGGCGGTGTTCGTGCCGGTATTGTTGCTGGTGTTGTTCGCATCATTGTCGGCGTTGTTGTCGGCATCATTGCCGGCCGTGTTTTCCGCCGTGTTCAGGGCGTTCTGTTCCTGGCCCTGATGCTGCCATTCACCCTGATGTTGATGCTGGTCCTGATCCTGGTCTTGATCCTGCGACTGGCTGTTCCCAGGCCAACCAGGAAAGAAAACGCCGAAACCGTTTTGTTTGGGCATGATCGTGTCCTCATCCTCAAAATGAGAACCGTGTGGACACGATCACTGTTCATCTCTCAGGTGATATTGTGCTCACACGGTTCTGCTGTTTTGCGGCCATCCGGCCGCCTTTGAAGTGCGGAAACACGTTCGGATGTCGAACGAGATGCACTCCTCCCTCATTCGGACGACCCTGTGTGTCTGAAGCGAATCCCCACCGCCCGCGTCTTTGATGCGACCCGAGATCAGTTCTCGCGGCAGACCTTTCGGAGTTATCCGACGGGAGGGATTGTCGTGCGTGAACCGGCGACTAAAAACCCGCAAATTCGGTGGAGCAGGGCCATTTAAGGCCTCACCATAGGTTCAGCCCCCACCTAAAAATGATTAGAGGCGGGGTAGTAATCTTTGGGGGAAACGCGTCGATTGTGATGCTGAGACGCTGCTTCTGGCGCCGACGCGGCGCGCAAGACCGGGCGGCGATTCGCGGCGGTTCTAGAAGCGGAACGTCCAGTAGAGGCAGGCGAGGGTGGCGATCGTGAAGCCGATGAATGCCAGCGTCCGCAGAAGGACGTTGCGGCGCAGCGTATCGAGCGACAGATGCGCGACGATGATGCCGGCGGCAAAGATGAACTGCCAGTCAATCAGCGTCCACAGCGCTGAATTATTGCCGAAGGCGAAGCGCGCGACCTGTACGCCCACAATGGTTGCCAGAAGCACCAGCGCCGTTGAGTAGACCGGTGTCGTGCCATTGGCGTGAACCACGGCTGCTGCGCGGATGGGGAGGATTGTCACGAGCATGGCTGCGAACGCGTAAAGCGCTGCCAGCGGGATGAAGCTGGCGGCATTGGCCAGACCGTCGAGGCGCTCGATGCCGAGCGTGCCGAAACCGTATCCCTTGATCCGCAGCGCGAAGCTGAGCGCGACAAGAAGGCCCGTCAGTACGGCGACAAGCAGAAAGGCGGATGCGGTGCGGTTCATGATGTTCCTCTCCGGGAATCGGATCGTTCCGTTCCCGAATAGGACGATATTCTGAAGCAGGAAAGCCCGGATGTGGCGCAATCTGCGGCACGTGCGGCTGTCTCAGTGAATGTTTCAGGAATTCGCGGCGTGCCTGCGCTCTTCTCTGCTGCGCCGCCGTTTCTCCACTTCGTTGAGAACATAGCAGGCGTCCTCGGCCTCGGACTGGGTGATGCCGGCAACGATGGTCATGCCGATCACCGCCGGCTCGTTGGTTAAGTTGTCCCAGACGGTCCAGAGGTTTGAAGGGTCGAGGATGATCTCGTAGCGGTCTTTCAAGTCCCGTCTCCTTCATCGGGTTAAGTCACAATGCTCACCGGCAGAGGCATCGTTGATTCTGATGAAAGAGAGATGAGTAAAAACAATAGGATAATAGTAAAATTTTAAATAGCTGAACGACCTTGGTTCGTTTTCGAAACATCCCGGACTGCCATGGTGCGGTCCGGGACGCCTGTAGCGCGGACCAGCGCCGCCAGTGATGGCGACGCCGGCCCCATGGCTTAGATCGAGGCCCCGTCAAGGTTCCTGAGCAGGATGTCCCGGTCGGCGACGGAACTGACGCGCACGGTCAGCGACGTGCTTTTCGAGGGCACCTGCGGGGGCAGGGAAACGGCGACGCCGGGCGCGTTCTTCTCGAGCCAGCTCTTGAACCGCGAGAGTTTGTTGGGGCCTTCGATGGGAAAGGTGAAACTGTATTTGAAGCTCACTTTGCATTCCTTCAATTCGCAAAGGATCGCAGACGCGCGCAGCGGGGCTGCGGCATCGTGCTGTGTCCAGATCGTGTTTTGGGTGGAATAATCCTGACGCCGCTCTTGCCTTCGCAGGTAGTGGCGTCAGGCAACTAGCCGGGTTTGCGGCTGCCCTTTGGAAAACGCGGTCTATGACGGTCGTGGGTGAGCATGACTGACATGTCGGACACTGGCGCACGGAAGTCAAACCCGTGCGCCTTTTTGCCTCAAGCTGGACGGATCACCTTTGGCCGGACGCAGAAAGTGCGGACGTGCCGCTTTCGTCTCCGGCGACCACGACGCAGTCGCGGCCATTCTGCTTTGCCGCATAGAGGGCGGCGTCTGCAGCATTGATCAGATATTCGTAGTCCGGATGGCCCTCATAGGCGGCAACGCCGATGGAAGCCGTGACCTTGATGCTTTCGGTTTCGGCCACGGATATGGGCGTTTTCGTCAGCTCCGTGCGGATGCGCTCCGCCAGTGCATGGGCCTGGCTCTCCGCCGTCTCGACCAGCACGATCAGAAACTCTTCGCCGCCATAGCGAAAGACGAAGTCGGTCGCGCGGACATTGTTGAGGATCGTTTCCGCCGTCTGGCTCAGAACCGCGTCACCGGCCGGATGACCGAAGCGATCATTGACCGTCTTGAAGTGGTCCAGGTCGACCATAAGCACGCTCAGTGGCGTGCCTGCCTTCTTCGACAGGCTGATTTCGCGCCCGAGAACCGTTGGCAGGAAGCGCCGGTTCAGCGTCTGCGTCAGCGGATCGCGCCCGTTCTCAACGCCGGCTGCGAGCTTGAACAGATCGTTCAGCAGAAACTTGATTTCGTCGATGCGCCGTTGAAACATCACCAGTGATGCCGGCTGACTGCTCGAAATGTTCGGGAGGATCTCGGTATCCACTTCGCGGATGAGATGCTGGATCTTGTCGAGCAGTGGCGATCCCTGAAACAGCACTGCCGCACGGTGGCGGATCCAGAGGCCGAATGGCGAGGCCGCAAAACTGTTGTGAGACGGCTCGCCCTCATTGCCGAGCATGGACAAGAGCACAGAATGGCTCCATTCCATGAGCGCGGCGCGCTGGGTTTCGCGTTCCAGGTTGATGTCCTGACCGAGCGAGAAGATGCGAAAGGCCTCTTCCGTCTTGGTTCGCCGGTTCGCGCCCGACATGTAGGCCGTGCTCATGAGCCTGATTGCGTAATCCACGACCTCGTTGAACAGGATGATCGCATGGAAGGCGGACGGGCTGTGATTGCCGGCGGTGGCAATCTTGTCTGCGACCTTCGTTTTGATGAGCGTCGTGCCCTCCATAACGAGATTGTTGGGGATGTTCAGGCGGGCGTGCACTTCGCCGATCTCGATCTGCCGGCGCTCAAAAGCCTCAATGTCGGCCAGCGGATCGAACTCCACCAGTGCGAGAAGCCATTTGCGCAGCGAGTGGCGCAGCCTGTCCTGCACGACATTGTGGCTGAGAAACTGGGCGCTCTGGGTGTCGCCAAGGAAGACTTCGTAGAAGGCGGCCACCAGCGCGTCGGCCTCCTGATGAACGATACGAACAATCGTGCTGCGAGCCGCCTCGCGTTCGTCTTCACTGGAGGAAAGCCATCCCAGCACTCCGGCCCGACCGTTCATCGCTCAAACCCCCGTCGAATCTTTCGTCGGCTCCCCTTTACGTTGCACCCTGAAGGAATCAAGCGATGATGGGGAGGTGGGACAATCTTGCCCACGCACAGGCCCAATTCCCGTGTTGCCCGACATGCGCATGCAGGTGCTCTGGCAGGACGGTGCGTAAGGTGGCCGCGAGGGGCGCGGAGCCGCTGCTAGTCGGTCCCAGAAGGCCATTCACTCAAGCAGCTGTCTTCTTGTCCGAAAACGCTACGAACCAGATTTTTGAAGACCAACAAGCTCACCAAGCTCGATGACCTGCTGCAAAAACATCTCCAGATCCCCGGTCATCGTCCTGTGATTGCAGATCGCCACACGCAGACAATGCTTGCCGGAGACTGTCGTGTCCGAAATGGCAGCGATGCCTGCTTCCTGCAGGCGCAGCATGATCTCGACGTTCAGATCTCGCAGCGCGGCCTCCGTCATCCCGCCCGGATCGTAGCGGAAGCAGACGATATTAACGGTCGGCGCCACAATGAGGTCGAGCTTCGCGGCCTCTTCTATGCGTCGCGCCAGATATGCCGCCTGCGCGATGTTCTGATCGATAAGACGGCCGAATTTTTCACTGCCGTGCTCCTTCAGTGTCAGCCAGACCTTCAGGGCGCGGAAGCCGCGGGAGGTTTGTAAATTATAGTCGTGCAGGAACTCACTGGCCGCGATGCCGCGTGTTTTCTCCTCGAGATATTCCGGGTGCAACGCGAAGGTGCCGCGATGGACCGATGCATCCCGGATGATCGCGCAGCCGGCTTCGAAGGGCACATGCAGCCATTTGTGGGGATCGAGAGCAAGTGAATCTGCTTCTCCGATCCCGTCCACGAGCCCGTGGTTTTGCGGAGCAATCGCGATGAGCGCGCCGATACACCCGTCAACATGCAGCCAAAGACCCTCGCGCGTGCAAAGTGTCCTGAGGCCGTTTACGTCGTCTATCGCCCCCGTATTGACCGTGCCGGCGGTGGCGATGACGCAGGCCGGGAGAAAGCCTGCCGCGCGGTCCCGGGCGATACAGTCCGCCAGCGCGTCCAGATTGATCCGGTAGTCGGGACCGGTTGGCACCCGGCACAGGGCGTTGTTGCCGAGACCAAGCAGTTCGACGGCTTTCTGGTGACAGCTATGGACTTGGTCTGAGGCATAGAACCTCAGCGGTTTTTCAAGTTGGGCAACGCCGTTCGCCCGGACATTGCCGCCCGCCATAGCGTTTCTGGCAGCGGTCAGGCCGATGATGTTGGCCATTGACCCGCCACTCACCAGCGTGCCGCTCGCATCGGCGGGGAAGCCCATCAGTGTCTTGAGCCATCCCACCACCTGCCGATCCATCAGGGCCGCCGCGTTGTTGCCACCCCCGAGGTTCGAACCGTCGACTGCAGCGAGGAATTCGGCAAGCGCACCGGTCAGGCTGCCCGAACCCATGAACCACATCCAGAATCGGGGGTGGATGTTGCCCATCGGGTAGGGCATCAGGATTTCCTGCAGCTCCTGATAGAGTTCTGCCGCAGGAGCGGGGTCTTTCGGGAGAGGGGAGGCAAAGGCTTCTCGAACGGCAGGGGGCATTTCCTGCCAGAGCGGGCGGTCACGCACGTTCCTGATATGCGCCACTGCGTAGTCTATCATCTGGTGGCCCAGCTGACGCAGCGCCTCCCAGTCGTTCGGATCCAGAGTTTCTTCGCGGATTTGGCTATTGGCTTGGTCCATTGTGAACACTCCTCGTCGAAGTCACTGACCGTTTTCCGTACCCAACGTCAGGCAGGAGCTTACCACGGTTTTCGGTATGCGTGACTTGCAAGATCCCGGCGTTTGCGGGCTGGGCACGAACGCAGTCGCTGAGTGAACGGATCTTCGGAATCGGGAGCGTGTCGGCTTCAAGGAGCCTGGCAGGGAGAATGCGTTCCACGAGCAGGGAAGTCGTGTTTCGCTCTCATGCTTTGCTATGCTGAAACGTGATGTTTGTCGTGCATTCGCTTCAATGCAATTCCATCAACAAAACCAAGACATCGTCTGGAGTGTTGATGGTGGGCGCGGCAGGGATTGAACCTGCGACCCCACCCGTGTGAAGGACGGAACTTTACGAATCATAGAAAATCACCGCGTATCATTCTCAAAAATAAATATCTGAAATCATTGACAATTTTGGATCAATTTGGCTCAAGCTGTTTTGAAGGGAAGCGCAAACGGTGCTTCCCCGGTGCTTCCCCAGAGGGCCATATGACTGCATCCGAAAAGGTAAAATTGACCGACGCACTTGTCAGCCGAGCGGCCGCGCCAGCGGACCGAGCAGAGCTCATGATTTGGGATTCAGAGGTCGCGGGCTTTGGTCTGCGCGTTCGCGGTGACAGCAAATCCTTCATCATCGTCTATCGACCCGTAGGGGCTGGTCGATCCGCAAACATGAAGCGATTGAAGATCGGTACACCCGGAACGCTCGGGGGCGTCAAAGAGGCACGGCGTATCGCGCTTTCCTATCGAGGTAAGATCGCTGATGGCGAAGATCCCGCCGCGGAGCGAGCAGAGGAAAAACGCCGCGCTCATTCAACCGTGGCCGAACTGCTGGACCGGTACGAAAAGAGATTGGAACGGCGCGGCTATGTGAACCGCAAAGACGTTATGAGCCTTCTACGCCGAAGGCTTCGGCCGTTCCTGGCGCGGGACATTGCAGGGGTGAAGGGGTGGGAGCTCGCGGAACTGATTGAACGCCTCGACACAGCAAGCAACGGGCGCGGCGGTTCGGATTTTCGCTCCCGCTGCAATCCTTTCCTGAATTGGTGCGTCTTTGATGCGCGGGTTCTCGACGTAAACCCGCTGGCCGGCTACCGGCGCGGGCGCGATACGCGACAGGAACGGGTATCGAGAGCTGAAAGCGGGAGAGCGCTTGCCGACGCAGAGATTGTCGCCGTTTGGAACACTTCCGCTCTGGATCGCGCTTTCTATCGACTTGTCCGGTTCCTCCTTTTGACGGGATGCAGAAGGAGCGAAGGCGCAAAGCTGCTATGGGACATGGTCGATGTCGGGGGGCGTCGCATCGACTTGCCGGCAACCTTCACCAAGCAGGCGCGAGGCCACACCATCTACATGGGTGACGAGCTTTTGAAGCTTCTCGACGAATGCAAGGTTAGGTCAGGAACTTCGGATTTTGTTTTCGCCTCGCCCAGAACCGGTGGCCCTATCTCAGGGTGGAGCAAGCTAATGAAACCCAATTCCGGCAAGCAGCGCGGCCGCAGGCCGGGATTCACAGACGTAAGCGGAGTGGACTTCACGCTGCACGATTTGCGGCGCACCTTTCGAACAGGTCTGTCAAAGCTTGGAATAGAAACCGACATTGCGGAGTTAGCATTGGGGCACGCTCGATCGGACCTTGAAGCTCGTTACAATCGCGATGATTGTGAAGCCGCGCTGCGTGAGGCTTTTGACAAATGGGAGCAGCACCTTGTCGGCCTAACCAGAACAGTTGGAGGTGATGTCTTTTCGTGAGCGGCATCAACTGTTTCCATAGATATTAACGCCGTACATTTGCCGTACACTCATTCAATTTCAATGGCTTGTAGTAAATATCTATTGCAATGCGCCATTATCTAACGCTATGCTTTGATTCATCAATAAGCCTCGCCCAGCCGCGCAAAAATGGGTGAATCGGTCGAAACGGATGGGGAGCGGTTACGGGGTCTCACTTAACACTCTCGCTCGAGAAGCGAGGGGGACAGGAGACCTGCAATGCATCCTCTTTCGAACGGCGCACAACTTGCACCCGTTGACCTCGAAACGCTCCCGCCGACAACCTTTCTGACATACGATCAGCTTGCGCCGATTATCGGCATTTCAGTCCCAACATTGAAGCGCTGGGCTGCGAACGGACAGGGGCCAAAGCGCACATATCTCGAATCTCGCCCGCGCTATCGCGTCTCGGACATCCTTGCATGGATTGAGGGGCGGTCATGACCAATTCGCCTCATCCGCGGTCGTTCTTGGCGTTTGCCTGCTTTGTGAAGGAGCAGTTTGATCGCCTCGACGCCCTTTCCTTCGCACCAGTGCCCGTCCCGGAGGCACAGCGTGCCGGATACTAGCCCTGGGCTTCGGACTGCCTCTGGCAGGCGTACCGGGAACGAGTTGCCGAGCGCTTCGCCGCGGCTCTGCCGACCGACTGGCAGCATACTCCTGCAGCGGGAGCATTGGTGGATCATCAAGCGGCCCTAGAGCTTCGCGCAGCGAGGCTTTTATCTGAACCCGACGCAGCCGGAATTGAGGGCGTCACACCTGTGAATGGGTGGGAGCCCGCCCGTGAGACGGTTAGAGCGGTGGCGGTGGGCGTGTTCTTGACAGATGGTCGAGCCCTTACGACCGACACAGCGCATTTCCTGAACAGGGGTATACCGCGAATGGATAAGAAAGGCGGCTACACCGGCAGCAATGTCCGGGATGCTATCGACGGATATGTCCGGACCCATATTCGCCTGTTGGCAGGCTTGTTCCCGAAGACGTCGGGACACGTGACGCCTGATACGATCGAGGCGGCGCGGCGCGCCTTGTTCAACGTCCCGGCTTATGACGTGCGCCTGTACGGCCGGCTCTGGTCGAAGGCGATCGAGAGCGGGTGCTCTCAGCTATCAGTTGAAGACGCGGAATGCCTCTTGCAGAGCGGTGAGCTTCTCCAATGGAGACTAGATTACGAAGCCGAGCCGGATCTTTCCAGCCTTTCCGAAAACGCTGTTTCTAACCTGCACAACCGGGCAGCCAAACTGCTGAAAGGCCGATTAGAGCGGCTGGCGGCATAGTCCCGCGGTTGCGTTTTCTATCTCCATAGGCGGGGTGTTTTCGCAGTGCCGAACAGGGGACTCTCTGGCCTCCGATGATGCAGGAGAGGGTCGTGGCTATCCAAAAAGCACAACAGAATGGCGGGGAGATGCTCCTAATCGCTGACGCGGCGCGACTGGCTGGCCGGTCGGAGTCTTGGATTCGGGGGCATCGCAGTTTCGGCCCGCTCGAGCCCGTCTATGTGGACGGCAAACAGGCCGTGAGGGTCCGGGATCTAATCCAATTAGTCCAACGCACCCGAGCACGTGACGCGAGATGGCGGACGGCCCGTCTTGAGCGGGAGCGGAAGCAGCGCCGGCATTTGCGCCTTGTTGTCAGCAATATGTAGGCAAAAAGATGCCGGCCGCGATGATTGGGAATCGGCGACCGGCGAAAACGGGACAGTAATAATGCAGACCGAAGATACTGATTTTGGAAGGGAAACGCAACGATCATGCGTTGCCTCCGGGCAGGCCGTAGAATTCTTGCAATTGCTTGATTTTAAGGGGCGGCACAACCTCGTATCCATCCACCCCGAAACGGGAGCGGTCCGGGGCCAGACGTTCGAGCCCGGCGCATGGGCCGAAATGGCAGAGTGGATCGACAGCCAAAATGGAAGCGAGAACCTCTATTTCTCTCTGAACGAGCCGAAGCCTGAAACGGGCGGGAAGCTTTCAAAGCGGGACATAGCGCGCCTGCGCGCCGTCTGTGCCGATATCGACCCCAAGGGCGGCGCCGAGCAATTCGCCAGCGAGCGCCAACGGCTCCAAGGTATCCTCCGGGATTTGAGCGAAAGCGCTACCCCGCCGTCATTGGCCGTTGATTCTGGAAACGGTCTGCAGCTCTTCTGGTTACTCGATAAGCCGCTGTCAGCCGAAGAGCACGGGGCGGACATTGAGAACATTGGTCAAGCCATAGCCCATGAGCTCGGCGGCGACGCCGTTCATAATATCGATCGGGTTATGCGCCTGCCCGGAACGATCAACCTCCCGACACAAGCCAAAAGAGCAAAGGGGAGGAAAGCGGCACGGGCATCATTCAAAGCGCTCGGCAAGGGCCGTTACTCAATCGACGAGTTGTCGCGTCGCTTTCCGCCACCGAAGAGCGCCGCTGCCGTCGATGGCGTCGGAAATGCCGACCGGGTGGCGCGGGCACGGCGGCAGATCGACATGGAGCTCGTTACGGGTGCCGCCTCCTTTGACGACCTGGCCCCGGAATTGTCCCGGAAGTTCAGGAAGGCCCTGGCCGCAGATCCAGCGTTGCGTGACCTTTGGCAATCCGGAAACCATGCCGGCGAAGACCAGACAGCCTCTGGCCGCCGATTTGCCTTGGCTGGCAGGCTCAAATGCTGGATTCCGCGTGAGGCCATGCGCTTCGACGTGAATGAATACGGGGCGTTGCTCTGGGTCTGGGAGCACGCCGTGAATCCGAACGAAGATGCTTCCGACAAGATAACCGAGAGGGAAGTCGCACGGAGTTGGGGGAAGGCAGATCCGGCCGACTCGATCCCGGAGGCGTGGTTTGACCCGCGGCCAGAGTCAGAGAGGGCAGGCGCTGCGGGCACCTTCCAGTGGCCGGAGCCTTTGGACATCTTCGGAGACGAACCTCCGGAGGCGCTGGCGACGCCGCCCGCCGGGGCCCTGCCTGATGTGATCGAACGCTGGTCTCGCAGCGAGGCGCGCCGGAAGGGAGTGCCGCAAGCTTTCAACGCGACGGCCGCTATCACGGTTTGCGCCGCGGCGATCGGCAGCTCTTTGAAGATCCGGCCCCGGTTGCATGACGACGGATGGACCGAGCCGGCTTGCCTCTGGGCTGTTCTCGTTGCGGAACCGGGTTCTGCCAAATCGCCCACGATCTCCGCGGCCGTGAAGCCGCTGCGTGAGATTGACACGGCGTGGCGGAAAAAAGGGGAGGCCGAGCGCGCTGCATGGTTGGCGAGGGAGAATCTCAGGAAGCCCAGAGAGCGTGGGCGCGAAGCTGAACCCAGAATGCGTCGGCTGGTTGTCGACGACGCGACCATGGAGAAACAGGCCCGGATTCACGCAGACAACCCCCATGGACTTCTGCGGGATACGGATGAGCTCAAGTCGCTATTGGGCTCCTTGGGCGCGTATAAGAAAAACGCCGACGCTGATCAGGGGCAGCTACTCAAGCTGTATGACGGGAGCCCGTTGACGATAGATCGTGTTGGAAGCGGGACAATTTCCGCAGACACAGCGCTCATGTCCCTGATCGCTGGGACGCAACCTGCCGTAATCGCGAAACTCGCTCCGGCTCTCGGGGAAGATGGCGCTTTGCAGCGTTGCCTGTTCATCCTTGACGATGGCAAGGAACGCCGGGGCGTTGATGAGCAGCCAGACCGGGAGGCGGTCGAAGCTTATGGGGATCTGGTGCGCGGTTTGGCCGATGCGGCCGGCCTGCGGTCAGGGACGGTCCATCTATCGGCGGGCGCGTACAACGTCCTGCAGCGCATCGGCGAAGATATAGCGGCATTGAAGCACGTGCCAGGCGCTTCGGTGGCTTGGAAAGGTCATGTGGCAAAATGGGGCAAGATATTGCCGCGCCTTGCGCTCACGTTCCATGCAATCGAGTGCTGGCATTCGTTCGGCGACGTGGGCGTTATCTCTCGAATCCCTGTCGAGCAGAGCACAGCGGAGATGGCGGCCCGTTTCTCTGGCTTTCTGCTGGCCCATCAGCTCCGCTTCTATCAGACCTATTACGAGGCTGACGAGCACTCTTCGTTTGCTCGCTGGATCGCCGGCCATATCCTAGCGCATCCAGAAAAGGCGAAGCTCACCCGAAGGGATGTTGGCGGTGCAAAGAAGGATCTCAGGGAACCGGGAGCGATGCTGGCCGCAATGGGAGAGCTGGAGAATTTCGGCTGGCTTCGGGTGTCGAAGCGCAACGGGCAAGGCCCGCAGCATTGGGAAATCAATCCGGCTGTCCACTCTCGATTCAAAGAACGAGCCCAAAGGGAGAGGCAAATTAGGGAGCAACGTAGAAGCGATATCCGGACGGCCGCGAAAGCTAGAAAGAAGATAGACGCGGACGGATTGTCCGAGAGGTACGCGAATGAGTAGCGTCTCATATCATTTTGCGGACTTTGCGGCTTGCGTGCGCGAAAGGTATATTGCTTTTTTCTTCTCTCTCTTTCTCTCCCCTTATTTTATCAAAAATTTTTCTGTCTCACACGCGCACAAGCCGCAAAGTCCGCAGTTCTTCCTCGGTGTGGGAAAGTGGAACCGCAGGGCCCGTAACCGCTCTTTTGACCCGGTTCGGGCAAAGCGTCCGGTTTTGGATGGGAGCGGAGAGGCGAGCGCGGCAAGACGGGCGAAGCGTCCGGTCCGGGCTTGTCGGTCGTTTCGGCTCCGAAACCCTATGGGTGCCTTACCTCAGAGCCAGAAATGAAAAGAACGCGAAATCGAAGTGCCGAAGGCCGAGAGAAGTCTCGAAAGGTAATTTCCGAATGGAACGCCCGACGGGCAGAGATGCCGCGGTGTGGAGCGAGGCGGAAGAGTGACGGCGAGCCATGTCAGAATATTGGGATGGCAAACGGCCGTTGCCGGCTCCACGGCGGCAAGACCCCGAAAGGTGAAGGCTGGCGAAAACCTCAATGGCCCGCGACCGGATCGGTTGAGCGTCGGGAAGCGAAACTGCGTGGCAAGCTCGCCATGCTGGAAGAGCGCCGGAAGGAACGCGAGCGCAAGCTTGCCCGGATGAGCCCCGAAGAGCGGCAGCGCTGGCAAGAGCGATGGGGCGGGGACGTAATGCGGCCCGGTTCGGCAGAAGAGCGCCAGGCAGCGAAGGCAGCACGAAAAGCGGGAAAGGAGACGCGGGGTTTGCTGCAGGGACTGCTGCGCGATCGGCCAGCAATAGCCCCGCAGGAGCCAAACGAGCTCACGCCAAACGAAACGGAGCGGCCCGCCGCTCAGCAGCAGGAAGGACTGAACATGGCCCGCATGGAAAGCGAAATAGACGATATAGGTTTTCAGGAAGATGAGTTTATGCGGCGAGTGCGCACGGAAGGGGTGCAAGCCGCTTATCAGGCAGCTTTGTCAATCTGTCTCGATCCCAAGTCCCCGGCGCCGGCTAAATCATCCGCCGCGACGACCATTTTCAGGGTCGCGGGGCTATACGACAGAAAAGACGACGGCACCCCAAAGGATTTGCACGAAATGACCCCGGAGCAAATTGCCCGCGAGCTGAGGCGACTTGAAGGGTTGACCCGCTCCAAAACGGTCGGCGAAGACAAGGGAGGCGGCGTCTTTGACTGAGTCGAGCCCCCAAGGGCGCGAAAAGGGGCAGGGAGGGGCGGTGAGCGCTCTAGACCGGCTTCCGGTACCTTCGCACCAGAGAAGCCCTGCGGGCTCGCTGGCGCGCGTCCTGGGGCGGTTCCTGGCGTTCTTGTGCCGCCGCATCTTGTCGTGTGCGTTGTTCAGAAAGATACCGCTCCACTTCTCCCTTTGGGATACGAACGGGCGCCCCGGGCAAATATCCTAGTGCGCCGCTAAGCCGAAGCCGCTTTACCGTGGTTTCGGAGCAGCAAAGCATTTCCGCGGCTTCGCGCTGTGTCAGTAATTGGAGATCCGCCATGCTCGCCTCCCTTGGGGGAATTACCGGGCATCCCGCAGGATGCGGAATACGCTGGCCCGGCCAATACCAAGCTGCGACGCGATGGCGTCGCCGGTCAAGCCTTCTGCTTTCAGCCGGATGACGCTATCTGTTTTTGCGCGCGCGGTGGGCGCTCGGCCTTTGTATTTCCCGTCCGCCTTTGCTTTGGCGATACCTTCTCTCTGGCGTTCCAGCATTAAATCCCGCTCGAACTCCGCGATGCCGCCGAGCATTGTCAGCATGAGCTTTCCTGTAGGCGTCGACGTGTCTACGTTCATCGAGAGAATGCGGAGCGTCACGCCTTTGGTGTCCAGCGTCGTGGCGATCTGCAACAGGTCAGCCGTAGAGCGAGCCAGTCGGTCAGGCTTGGCGACGACCAGCGTATCCCCTTCGCGTAGATAGTCCAGTGCCCTGTCCAGTTCCGGCCTTTTGGTTGCGACGGCCGACAGCTCCTCGTGAAAGACCTTGGTGCATCCTGCGGCGCTCAGGTCGCGCTTTTGCGCCTCGAGCCCCGCTTTCTGGTCTGTGGTCGATGTCCTTGCGTATCCGATAATCTGTCCCTGAATTGGCATCTCCGGCCCTCCGCATTGGTTGAGTATCATTGGACTTAAAGACACTGTGGTACGATAGTCTCAAAATGTCAATAAGTATGTATATGATACTGAAACGGGAGAGCCGGCGAGCGGCTCACAGGGGCTTGCCCTATTGATACAGCATTACCGTCCATGATCGTTGATGCGTCGGAATGCGATCACGTTTGCGCCGAGTTCTTCCCGGATAACGTCTGGGGAATGCAGTTCTGGATAGAGCGGGACGCGGCCGTTACTCTTCCAGTTTGTGGGGTCCAGATAATCTACAAGGGCTTCGGCGCGCTCTCTGGCTCGCTCAGCCATACGGGCAATGCTCTCTGGTGAGACGCCGGCCCGCGCGGCGGCAGCTATCGTTTCGAGCGCTGTGGCGATGGCATGAGCCTGCATGTCTTCTGGCAGCGTTTCGAGGTCGTGAGTATGCATGTCGGTTTCTCCCTTGAGTGGTGTAACGGTGGATAGAAGGCCGGAGCGAAGCCGCGTCTGTCAATCGGGTAGCTGTCGGCCACCAAGCCGGACAAGACCCGACCCCACCCCCCTGGGTATAGATCGGCAGAGGCCGCAAAACTGACGCCGAGCCTTCGTAGAAAATCGCGGCTGGCTGGAACTTTTAAGGAGCGTTTTCGAGCCCGGATTGGCGTCTAATTTCGCAGTGCTTGCCCGCACATACTGCCTGCGAAACGGCAGAGAGCGCGGCAATGGAACCTATCGGCATCGGCATCTACGACACGGCAGCATATGCCGCAGACGAAATTCAAAAGGCCGCTGGCGGCCGTGATGTCGCATGGCACATGTCCAATGGTATCGAAGCACTGCAGCGAGGCGTTAAGGAGCGTCAGCTCATCTCGGCACCGCAGCGCGATAGCATCGTACGCGCCGCCCTCAACGCCCGGGATGAAGTTCTGTCTCTGTTCTCAAACCCGGAGGACAGGCGATTGGCTTCCAAGGGCGTCGACGCGGTAATCGGTCTCGCGATCCTCTGGGGCGAGCCTCCCGCTCGCCGTGCACTCCGTCACCCGCATGTGAGGCCGGATCTCGAAGCGTATGCGCGTGTTCTGCGGAACCGGTGTCATGACCTGGCCTTACTCGAAGAGGTGAAAAGTCGAGCCGATGACCGACGGGCCGGACTGGTGCAGAAGATGCTGCGGGGGGCAAGCGCATGACGCAGAGCCCCAACGGCCACGGCAACGCCTCGCAGCTACTCGACAGAGCCTTTCAGGAGCTGGTCCCGCTTGTACGGTCTCCGGACCCGCTGCGCTCGCTCATAAGCGGTCTTGATGCGCTTGTTCGGGCGTCCAGCCTGCACCCTGATCTAGCAACACTTGATCCTTTTCGGTCCCGAACCCTGAACGAAATGCTGGTGGGGCACGCGCCGTTGGTTTATATTTCGACAAATTTCGAAATAAGCGAGGCGGTCGCGGCCTTGGGTCTTGAAGCGGCTTCCGGGCTATTGACCGAACAGGCCGACGACCTGCGCACGGAGCGGCTCTTGCACACGATGCTTTTGGTTACGGAACTCCGCAAATGCCTTGCCAGAAAAGAGCTGGAGCGGCGCGGCAACCACTTCGTTAAATCGTCAAATGCCTGGAAGCTTCACGCCGCTCAGAAGCCAGATGGCGATTACCTGCAATAAAGGAGCGCTCAATGGCGACCCGCAGAAACCCTCTTTCCGGCCGATACTTCAACAGCCCCGGCATCGCCTCGGCCATGTCCAATCTGGCGTCCGCGTTCGCTCCCCCCGGAGCTGACGAGGTTCTGGGATGGGCGAAGGCCAACGCAGCGCGCGACGAGGCGTCCCGCCTGTCCGCCTTGTGGGACGCTGCGGGAGATGACTTTGACCGCATGGGCGTCGCCGTTGGTCAGTGGAACCCGAACCAGTCCTATTACGCCGTCGACCAGTCCAACGCTACGACGCGGCGCGGGCAGGACATCGACGCGACCGTTGCGCGCGAAAAGTTCGCTGCGGACAACGAACGGGCCTTGGCCACGAATACTGCAGATAACCAGCGTGCGCTGGCGACAAACGCTGCGGATAACGAGCGGGCCTTGGCTACGAACGCTGCGGACAACCAGCGACAGGCTATCACGTCTATGTACGGCGCGCTGAACCCCGGACAGGTTGCGCCGGCGGTTCCTGCTGAGATTATGGAGCACCTCGGGCTTCCTGCTATCGAAGAGCGCGCAGGTGCTCCCAAGCTTATCAGCGAGTCAGAGCAGAAAGCATTGGAGCGCCAACGCCTGCTCGAAAGCGGCCTACTGACCGACGACGAGCTCGCAGAACACATATTTGCAGCGGGGCCGCTTGAGACGATCGCCACGCCGGACGGGCCGCGATTTGTGACCCGGCGAGACGCTGTCGGGCAGGAGCCGGCAGCGGGCGCAGAGGGAACCGCCGCTACGCAGCGCATTGACCGGCTTGCCGAAAATCTTATGGCGACCGGCGACATCCTCGACCCTTATGAGGCCCGGAACGTAGCGACGGCCATCGCCGATGGGCGGTACAAGGTTGACCGACATCCTGTCACGAAGGAAATGCAGGTTGTGGACCTGGCCACGGGCGAAGTTCTGTACGGTAGCGGCAAGACCTCGGCGGACGCACCCGGAGTCACGAGCCCGACAGCGGCACCACAGGACAGCAGGTTCGGAGCTCAGTATCCCGGCTCACAGGAGGCATTTGGGATCGAAGGCGCATTGAAGGGCGCGATTAACACGGCGGGCGACGTTGCAGGCGTTGGCGCGCCGTACCCGGACGCGCAGCAGACGCAAGGCGATTTCGCCGTGCTGCGCGAAAATCTTCTGAACGATGCCGTGTCGGCATATAATGGCCGCGTTCCCTCGTGGTTACTGCAGAATATCAGGGATCTGACACCGGCGGCTGGCTCGGTGTTCGAAGGCCCGACCGGTGCGCAGTCCAAGCTGCGAGCACTAGGTAGGAGTTTCGAGCAGGCATTGCAGGGGGTAGAGCAGCAGCTCGGAAGCGAGCTCAGCCCTCAGCGTCGACAGGAGCTCGAAGCGCGGGCCGTCGCGCTACAGGAAGGCATTGGGCGCGTATCGGGCGCTCTCAACTCATTCGAAAACCCGCAACCGACGCCAGCCGACGGGCAGGCAGCACAACCCGCCGATGCGGACGGATGGACTGTTATGCCGAACGGCGTTCGCATCAGGGAGATCCGCTAATGCCACGCTTTGAAATCGAGCACGACGGGAAGCGCTTCGAGATTGAGGCCCCCGACCAGCAATCGGCCGTCGAAGCGCTGCAGGGCATGACTGGCACGGCAGCCGCGCCAGAGCCCCCGAAAGGGCAGGAAGACCCCGGCGTGTTGGGCTTCTTGAATCAGGGCATTGCTTCCGCACTCGGGGCACCCGTGGATGCCATGGCGCACGTGGTGAATAATGCCTTTGGGAACGTGGCGGAGGCCGCAGGGCAGGATTATGAGCCGGTCGAGCCGATCGGCGGTGCGTCGAGCATCTCTAAGTTGATGTCCGGTCTCGGTGTGGAAGTTGCTGACCCCGACGAGGCACCCGACGAATTGATGGAGCATATTTTCTCAGGGGCGGGCGGTGCCGCGGGCGGTATTGTTCCGTTCTTCGGCGCGGGGCGCTTGCTCCAGGGCGCGAAGGGCCTTGCGGGCGCGGCCGGCGATGCGATCATGCGGCCGTTCGTAAATGCTCCCGCTCGGGCTTTGACGTCAGAGGTAGCAGCAGGCGCAGGAGCCGGGGTCGGGATCGATGTCGCGGAGCGTGTCGCTCCCGATAGCGCGCTTGCGCCTCTGGTCGGCGCGCTGGCCGGTGGAACCGCCGCGGGCGTTGGGCCTTATGCGGTCGGCAAGGCGATGCCCGGAACAAAGGTTGCGGGGCGGATGATCCAAAGTGAGATTGCACCCTTCACAGAGGCGGGCGCCATGGAACGCGCGCGAAACCGCGTTCGGGGTCTCGCCGAAGATCCTGCCTCCGCAATCGACTCGCTGAACGCACCCACCATCGGCGGGCTCTCGCCGGCAACGTCGACGGGCGATCGACGCCTCATGGCTCTTGAGCAATCCGTTCGTGATACTGACCCGGTGGCCGACCGCGCCATGCGACAGGCCGAGGTGGAAAGTGACGAGGCGCTTATGGCGGCTCTCGCCGAGCCGGCTCAGGGTGTGGAGCCTGAACTGGCCCGAGACTTTCTAGAGCAGGAACTCCGCAGAGATATAGAGGGCGTGGGGCAGATGCTCGACGACTCGTTTGGGAAACCTGCTGGCGTGAGGCGCACAGAGACCGCGTTGCGGGAAGGCAGCGCGCCTGCGCGTCACGAAGCATATGAGAAGGCCTATTCTCAGCCGATCGACTATGCGTCGGAGGCGGGGCGGAGCCTCGAAAGCCTGATTGCGCGTGTTGAGAAAGCCGCACCCGGTACCATCTCGCTTGCCAATCGATTGATGGCCGGCGAGGGCGTGAACTCCAAACAGATCCTTGCGAGCATCGGTGATGACGGTTCGGTTACTTTCAGGCAGATGCCTGACACCCGGCAGATCGACTATATCACCCGCGCTTTGAATCAGATGGCGTCCAGCGGTGACGGCGCGGGGGCGCTCGGCGGTCAGACGGACGTCGGCCGCGTCATGGGGAATCTGGCGCGCGACATCCGAAACACGCTGCGGACGGCGAATCCCGCCTATGGCGATGCGCTGGCAACAGCGGCAACACCGATCCGGCAGCGAGAGGCTTTGCTGTTGGGGCAGGATCTCCTGAATCAGAAAATGCCGCGCGATGTCGCGGCCGACCAGATCGCCGGCATGACCGAAGCGGAGTTGCAACACGTCCGCCAGGGCGTCCGGTCCCATCTCGACGAGACGCTTGCCAATGCGCGGTCCACCGTGACGAGCCCGGACGCACAGGCAAACGAGGCAAGGCGGGCGCTCACAAACCTTTCGAGCCGGGCCGTGCGAGACAAAATCGCCCTCATTCTTCCCGACGAAGAGGCGCGGTCCTTCTTTGAGAAGATCGACGGCGCAGCCGCGACGTTTGACCCCAAGCGCTCCGGGCTGGCCGTCTATGCCGGCGCCAAGCCAGATGAAGAGATCCGCGCGCTCCTGAAAACGGCGGACCCAGAGAGCGCCGTGGCGGAGCTGGTGACGCGGGCGAAAAGCGATCCGAACGGCAAGGCCTTGTCGGGACTTAAAGGGGCGTTCATCAATGAGCTGATGGGGAAGGCCACCACGGGGTCGTTTAACGACGCGGGCAAGCCGGTCTTGTCCGGGCGCGCCATGCAGAACGCGTTGGCGGACAAGCGAACCGGCGCGGTGGCGTCCGGTCTCTTGTCACCCGACGAGCGCGCCCGCCTTGATACGATCGTCGAAGAGCTTGGCCGTATGGAGACCGCGCAGGGGCGATTGCCGAGCGTTGGGAGCGTGATGGAGGGAGAGCCCAATTCGATAATCAGCTTCATTGCTCGATCATTCGCGGCGCGACAGGGCGCGAAGGCGGGTAGGGGCACAAGCGGAGCCTCCCTGCTGACAGCGAACTTTGCCTCGAAACGGATGCAGCGCCTTTTGGAGAGGCTCACGCTGGACAAGGCAGAGGCGCTGATCCGTCAGGCTGTCACGGGCGACAAAGAGTTGTTCGAGGCTTTGCTAACGCCGTCAGGGGAAATCTCTCGCCGGCAAGAGCGGCGTCTGGTTGATGTCTTGACCGGTGCCGCCATTGGCGGCGTATCGGGCGCAAACGCGGTGGCCGGAGAGGACGACGAGCTTATCGAGAAGATTATGGCTGATTAGCCTTGGCAGCAGCGAGGGCTATGCGCGAACCAAAGAGCGCCCTATCCTTAGAACAGGGAAGTAGTCCGACCTGGGGAGGGGGCGGGAAATGAAACGCTCTTACGTCACGAAAAGCATAGAAGAGCTTATCACCCTGGCGATCATCGCTATCGGGTTCCACGTCGGCATTGAATGGTTGACGGGCGTCAGTATCTGGGATCGAGCGAAGGCAGATTTCCTGCATAGGCCAGTCCCCATGTGGACATGGCCGACTTGGCTACTTTTCTCAGTTGCAGCGTTGGTTCTGATTATCGAGGCGCTTTACCGCACTGGCCTCCGACGCATTCGTTCGTTTTCCGGACAGCGGTAGTTGATTCTCAAATTTTCGGATCGGCGGGACGGCGATTGGCGCAGACGAATCGTGGATTCGCGGAAACCCCTCGATAAAACAGGAAAAATCCGTGCGCCTAACTGTGCTTCCCCGGTGCTTCCCGAAGAAGCTTCTAAAACGGCTTTCAGGGATGGGGCTTCTTGTAAGTTGTTGATTTTACTTAAAATTATGGTGGGCGCGGCAGGGATTGAACCTGCGACCCCACCCGTGTGAAGGGTGTGCTCTCCCGCTGAGCTACGCGCCCGTTGACGAAAGCTTCGTCAAGCGAGCCGGGATATAAGGGGCGGGGTGGCCGGGTGTCAAGCGGGCTTTCGANGTGTGCTCTCCCGCTGAGCTACGCGCCCGTTGACGAAAGCTTCGTCAAGCGAGCCGGGATATAAGGGGCGGGGTGGCCGGGTGTCAAGCGGGCTTTCGAAACTGATTTCAGGATGCCGTGGCGGCGATCAGGCTCTCGGCCATCTCGACAGTCAGTTCGTCGAACCCCGAGATGACGCGGGACGGTTCGAATGCGCTGACATGGCGGTCCGTATAGCCGAAGTCGACTGCAATGACGGGAATGCCGGCCGCCTTGGCAGTGTCGATGTCGGTGCGCGAATCGCCCACCATCACGGCACGCTCCGGGTCGGCCCCGGCCATGGCGATGGTGCGCAGAAGGTGGCCCGGATCGGGCTTGCGCATCGGAAACGTGTCGCCGCCGCAGATTGCCTTGAAATGACCGATCACGCCCAGCGCCTCGAGAAGCGAGAGCGACATGCCTTCAAGCTTGTTGGTGCAAACGGCGGTCGTGTATCCCGCAGCCTGAAAGCGTTCGATGGCTTCGATCGCGCCGGGGAACGGTTTTGAGCGGCCGGGAACATTGGCCGTATAGTGGTCGAGGAAGATAGCCTGCAGCGCGTCGAGCTGGCCTTCCGCAAGATGCCGCTGGCGCAGCGCGAAGGCGCGTTCAATCATCACGCGGCTGCCAAAACCGACAATGCGGTTGATGTCTTCGCTTTTCACCGGTTCCATGTCGACGGTTGCAAGGCAGTGGTTGAGGCTGTCGAGCAGGTCGGGTGCCGTATCCACGAGCGTGCCGTCGAGGTCGAAAACGATGATTGGCGCTGACATGTTGTCCCCTTCTTGAATAATCTTGGGATAGCGCGCAGTGCAGGTCTAGGCAAGGTATGCCGCTTATGTGCCTTGCATTGCGGGGAGCGGTAAAACGGGTTAGGAACCGCTCAGAACGGACCGGGGGCTAAATTGTCGGCTGATATGCGTGAATTGAAGATCGAGGCGGCGCGTGCCGCATTGGACCAGGTGCAGGATGGAATGCGTTTGGGAATCGGCACCGGATCGACTGCCGAAGAATTCGTGCGCGTTCTGGCCGAGCGCGTCGCTGGCGGGCTTTCCGTCATCGGTGTGCCGACGTCGGAACGCACGGCTGCGCTCTGCAAAGAACTCGGTGTGCCGCTGACCACGCTGGACGAAACGCCTGAACTCGACCTCACCATCGACGGCGCCGACGAGATCGGCCCGGAACTCGGCCTCATCAAGGGCGGTGGCGGCGCGCTCCTGCGCGAAAAGATCGTGGCTGCTGCCTCGCAGCGCATGATCGTCATCGCTGACAAGACCAAGATGGTCGAATCGCTCGGTCGCTTCCCGCTGCCCATCGAGGTCAACGCGTTTGGTCTGCGCGCCACCGTGGTGGCCATTGAAAAGGTTGCGAAAGAGCTTGGGCTTGAAGGACCGCTTGCGGTTCGTGAGCGCGATGGCAAACCCTTTGTGACCGATGGTGGACATCTCATCGTCGATGCATCTTTTGGCCGCATTCCCGATCCAAGAGCATTGGCAATCGCCTTGAACGCCATACCCGGCGTTGTTGAACATGGCCTGTTTCTCGACCTTGCCGACACCGCCTTCGTGGCGGGAGACGGTCAGGTGCGAACCGTCGGGGCCGCATGAACAAGAATGGAGTGAGAAACACATGAACCTGGCAACCCGCATGCGCCTTGCCGCTGCCTCTGCAGCCGTGGCGATGACGTTCGCATTCGCTCCTGCCAACGCGCAGGACATTTCCGCTTCGCATCTTGCTGCGGCGCGTTCCGCAATCGATGCGATTCACGCGACCGACGATTTCGATGGCGTGCTGCCGCAGGCCGCCGCCGCGCTGAAGTCCGAGCTGATCCGCAAAAACCCGGATCTGGTGGCGCTCATCAACGCCACGGTGGACGAGAAAGCCATCGAGCTTGCAACCCGCCGTGTGGATCTCGAGCGTGAGGCCGCTCAGGCCTATGCCCGCGTGTTCACCGAGCAGGAGCTGACCGAGATCGCGAATTTCTACGATTCGCCCACCGGTCGTAAGCTGATCGAGGACGGTCCAATCGTGACCCGCGAAGTGCTCAAGGCCGGCGAGATCTGGCGTCGCGGCATTGCCCGCGATCTGGCGCAGATGGTCGGCGAGCAGATCCAGGCCGCCGCCCAGGCGACCGGTGGCGGAGCTGCTGCCGGCGAGGGCGAAGCCGCCCCGGCCCAGTAAGCTTTCGATCACGAAACAGTTAGAGCCCGGTCGTCGCACCGGGCTTTTATTCTTGTGCGGCGGTTTCTACCTCTGGATCGCTGCGCGTCCATCCGGACGCACAACGGGCGATCTGGACGATCGACGGGGCATCGGAACAACCCGAAAACCGGATGCCACTTTCCGGTCCGATGCTCTGGACCGCTGTAGGATTTTGGCGCCACGCGTTGGCGCCGCATGTTTGCGATAGGGGCGCAATTCGCTTTCGAGACGCGCTCCGCAAGGCCCTGGGGGGCGAGGATCAGAAGATGAGCGAATTCGATTACGATCTCTTTGTCATTGGTGGCGGATCGGGCGGCGTGCGCGCTGCGCGTCTGGCGGCGGGGCTTGGAAAGCGCGTCGCCGTGGCCGAGGAGTACCGTTTCGGCGGCACCTGCGTCATTCGTGGCTGCGTCCCGAAAAAGCTCTATGTCTATGCCTCGCAGTTTCCCGAGCATTTCGAGGATGCCGCCGGTTATGGCTGGACGGTGCCGGAAGCCACTTTCGACTGGAAGACGCTGGTCGCCAACAAGGAACGCGAAATCACGCGGCTTGAAGGGCTTTACCGCAAGGGGCTGGAAAATTCCGGGGCCGAGATCATCGAAGCCCGCGCCACGCTGGTTGATCGCCATACGCTCGATGTTGGCGGCAGGCGCGTGACGGCTGACAAGATCATCATCGCTGTCGGTGGTCGTCCCAACCCGCATCTGGCGCTTCCCGGCCACGAACATTGCATCTTCTCGAATGAAGCCTTCGATCTGGCGGAACTGCCCAGGGCCATCGTCATCGAGGGTGGTGGCTATATCGCCGTCGAGTTCGCCAACATCTTCCATGGCCTGGGCGTCGACACAACGCTCGTTTACCGGGGCAAGGAAATCCTGTCGCGTTTCGATCAGGATCTGCGCCGCGAGCTTCACGCCACGATGGAAGCGAAGGGCATCAAGATCCTGTGCCATGACGTGCTGACCGAGGTCGAAAAGCGCGGCGAGGGCGATCTTCTGGTGCATCTGAAATCGGGCAAGACAATCGAGGCAAGCCAGGTCATGCTGGCCATTGGCCGTCTGCCCAACACGGAAGGTCTCGGGCTTGAGGCTGCCGGCGTGGAGACGGGCAAGGGCGGCGAGATCCCGGTCGACAATTACTCGCGCACCAATGTCGACAATATCTGGGCGCTGGGCGACGTCACCAACCGCGTGCAGCTCACCCCGGTCGCGATCCACGAGGCCATGTGCTTCATCGAGACCGAGTACCGGAACAACCCGACCGAGGTCGATCATGACATGATCGCCACGGCCGTGTTCTCGCAGCCCGAGATCGGCACTGTGGGCCTCTCCGAAGATGAGGCCGCGAAGCGTTTCGACAGGCTCGAGATCTACCGCGCCAGCTTCCGCCCCATGCGTCACACCCTGTCTGGCCGTCAGGAAAAGATGCTCATGAAGCTCGTTGTCGATGGCGACAGCCGCCGCGTGATCGGCGCTCATGTGATGGGTCCGGATGCCGGCGAGATGGCGCAGCTTCTGGGCATCGCCTTGAAGGCGCGCCTGTCGAAGGACGATTTCGACCGCACCATGGCCGTGCATCCCTCCGCCGCCGAAGAGCTTGTGACCATGTACGCGCCGACCTATCGCGTCGAGAAGGGCGAGCGGGTCGGCTGACATGGACAGGCGTGCGGGTGAAGGCGCTCTGGTCGCCTATTTCGGTTATGGATCGCTCGTCAATCGCGACACCCACCGCACCGAGATCGTCGACGCGCTGCCTGCGCGCCTGAAAGGCTGGCGACGCCACTGGGTGCGTCGTGACGAAGAAAGCAGCCGCGCGCTTCTGAGCGTGCGGCGCGATCCGGCATCCGTCATCGACGGGCTCCTGGTGATTGACCGGGCGGAAAACCTGCCGGCGGTCGATCTGCGCGAAGAGCGCTATCAGCGCGTGTCGCTTGTGCCAGCAGACCTTGAGCTTTCGGCGGACTTGCCCGCCGATTGCCCGCTTCACGTCTATGAAGCGAACCTGGTTCATGCGCCCGTTCGGCTTGAAATCATCCAATCCTATCTCGACGCCGTGCTTCAGGGATTCCTGCGTGAATATGGCCGTTCCGGCGTCGAGCGCTTCGTCTCCGAGACCGAAGGATTTGACGCGGAAATTCTTGCTGATCGCAAGACGCCAACCTACCCGCGTGCGGTGGTGCTCAGCGATGAAGAAAAGAGCCTGTTCGATGCAATTTTGATGCAAAAAATTGAATGAAATGCAGTTTTCGTGCGTCGGTGTTTCCTGTCCGCCACAATTGCGGGCTAGTATCGGGCGCATCCTTTGGTTAAGGAGATGGCCTTCCAGTATCCGTCTTGGAGTTTTGAGCGGATAGAGGGCATGATCCTATAGCAACTGTCGAGTAAGCAAGATGACGAAGTGGTCGCCGAATTCGTGGAGAAACAAGCCTATCCTGCAGGTTCCGGCTTATCCGGACGCCGCCGCCCTGGCCGAGGTCGAGGCGCGCATGGCCACGTATCCGCCGCTCGTTTTTGCAGGTGAGGCGCGCAAGCTCAAGAAACAGCTCGCTGCCGTGGCCGAGGGCAACGGTTTTCTGCTGCAGGGCGGCGATTGCGCCGAGAGCTTTGCCGAGCATGGCGCGGACAATATCCGCGACTTCTTCCGCGCATTCCTGCAGATGGCCGTCGTCTTAACCTATGCTGGCTCGCAGCCCGTGGTGAAGGTTGGCCGCATTGCCGGTCAGTTCGCCAAGCCGCGCTCCTCTGACAACGAGACCAAGGGTGATGTGGTTTTGCCGAGCTACCGCGGCGACATCATCAATGGCATTGAGTTCGAGGAAAGCTCGCGCATTCCCGATCCGGCGCGCCAGGAAATGGTCTATCGCCAGTCGGCAGCGACCCTGAATCTGCTGCGCGCTTTCGCGCAGGGCGGGTTCGCCAATCTGGACAACGTTCACAAGTGGATGCTGGGCTTCCTGTCCGACAGCCCGCAGGCTGAGCGTTACCAGGAACTGGCCAACCGCATTTCCGAGACGGTCGATTTCATGCGCGCCATCGGCATCACCGGTGAAAGCACGCATGCGCTGCGTGAGACGGATTTCTACACCAGCCATGAGGGCCTGCTTCTCGGTTACGAAGAGGCGCTCACGCGCGTCGATTCCACCTCCGGCGACTGGTACGCAACGTCCGGCCACATGATCTGGATCGGCGACCGCACCCGCCAGCCCGACCATGCGCATGTGGAATACTGCCGTGGCATCAAGAACCCGCTCGGCCTCAAATGCGGTCCTTCGCTTTCGCCGGACGGTCTGCTTGAGCTGATCGACATTCTGAACCCGGAAAACGAACCGGGCCGTCTCACCCTGATCGCCCGCTTTGGTGCGGACAAGGTGGGCGACTACCTGCCCAAGCTCATCCGCGCGGTGGAGAAGGAAGGGCGCAAGGTCGTCTGGTCCTGCGATCCGATGCACGGCAACACCGTCACGGCCGCTGGCTACAAGACGCGTCCCTTCGACCGCATTCTCAAGGAGGTTCAGACCTTCTTCGAGGTGCACCGCGCCGAAGGCTCGCATCCGGGCGGTCTGCATGTGGAGATGACCGGCAAGAACGTCACCGAGTGCACGGGCGGCGCGCGCGCCATCCGCGACGAGGAACTGCAGGATCGCTACCACACCCATTGCGACCCGCGTCTCAACGCCGATCAGGCGCTCGAACTGTCTTTCCTGGTGGCTGAACTCCTGAAAAAGGACCGTGAGGCTCTGCCGGCAGACAAGGTCGCCAACGCGTGAAGCTGGCCTGAACCCTGGGTTCAGGCTTTCGCGATGCCTGTTGCGGCGCGCGGCTGATATCATGGTTCCGAAACGGTTCGACTGGTTTCGGAGGGATGCCATGACTGAACGACATGACGGATCGTGCCTTTGTGGCGCGGTCCGTTTTCACACTGAGGGCGCGCTGCGTGGCGTCGTCTATTGCCATTGTTCGCAGTGCCGCAAGCAGACCGGGCTCTATTACGCCGCCACCGATGTGGATGTCTGTAACCTTGCCATTGAGGGTGAAGACAGTCTCACCTGGTATGCGGCATCCGGTTTTGCCAAGCGCGGTTTCTGCAAAACCTGCGGCTCTGCGCTTTTCTGGAAGCGGGACGGCGCAGACCGGGTTTCCATCCTTGCCGGCGCGTTCGATCTGCCATCCGGCCTTGCGGCGGAACGTCATATTTTCGTGGCCGGCAAAGGCGATTTCTATGCTATCGCCGACGGGTTGCCGCAGCATGCGCGCGGCAGTCCCGATATTATCGTTGCCGGGAGTGATACACAGGAATGACCGAATTGCCCGAAACGCTGAGGCTGGATACGCGCCCCGGTCTGCCTGCCGATCTGCGCTATCTCGTGGAAAAATACCCGCGCGAGGTCTGGCCCACCCATCCCAATCTCGGCGAGATGGCGCAGTTCTGGCTGCAACGGCACGACATGTTTCGCGAACTTGGCGGCATGTTGAAGACCAGCATGGGCGATTACAGGGAAGGGCGTCTCGCGCCGCGTGAGTTCGCCGGCTGGTTTGCGCCCCGCCTTCGCTTCTTCCTGCAGCAGCTCAATGGCCACCACCAGATCGAGGATATGCATTACTTTCCGGTCTTCGCCGCTGCGGAGGCGCGGATGAAACACGGCTTCGATCTTCTGGACAGCGATCATCACGTCATCCATGACGCGCTGGAGCGCAATGCGCAGGCAGGAACCGCTTTCCTTCAGGCGCTTCAGGCCGATCAGGATCGCCAGCGATTTGCCGCCGACGCCTATGCGCGCGAGAACGAGGCGCTGCTTGCCATGCTTCTGCGGCATCTGGACGATGAAGAGGATCTGATCATCCCGCTCATTCTCGACCGCAGTGAGGAGGGGCTTGGCGTCAGCCTCTGATCCCCGGCAGCGTGTTGCAAGCAGGGGATGCAAAGGCTAAACGCTTTGAAGTCCAAGCAGTTCTCGCCCATTGAACAGGAACGTCATGGCCCCCAAACCTGCCTCTCCCGATATTCTGCGCATCGCCACCGCCCAGCTCAATCCGGTTGTGGGCGATGTGGCTGGCAATTTAGCAAAGGCGCGTGAAGCACGCGCGGATGCTGCCCGTCATGGCGCCGATCTGGTCCTGTTCACCGAACTGTTCATCGCCGGCTACCCGCCGGAAGATCTGGTTTTGAAGCCTGCCTTCGTTGAAGCGTGCGAGCGCGCGGTGCGGGAACTCGCCGAAGAGACGAAGGACGGCGGCCCCGGTGTCATCATCGGCGTTCCGTTGAAGCGCAAGAGCGGTCTGCACAATGCGGTCATGGTGCTGGATGGTGGTGAGGTGATCGCCGAGCGTTACAAGCTGGACCTGCCCAATTACGGCGAATTTGACGAAAAGCGCGTCTTCCAGCCGGGGCCGGACATGCCGGGACCGGTCAATTTCCGCGGCATTCGCATCGGCATTCCTGTCTGCGAGGACATCTGGGGCGATCTCGATGTGTGCGAAACGCTGGCCGAATCCGGCGCGGAGATGCTTCTGGTGCCCAACGGCTCGCCCTATTATCGGGGTAAAGTCGAGGTGCGCCACCAGGTGGTCATCCGTCAGGTGATCGAGAGTGGCCTGCCGATCCTCTACGCCAACCAGCTTGGCGGTCAGGACGAGCTTGTCTTTGACGGCGCATCCTTCGCCATTCAGGCCGACAAGTCGCTGGCCTTCCAGATGAGCGAATTCGAGGAAGCCGTTTCCATCTCCACATGGAAGCGGGATGGCGAGGGGTGGCGCTGCGACGATGGCCCGCTTTCGAAGATCCCGGAGGCCGAAGAGGCCGATTATCGCGCCTGCATGCTGGGCCTGCGCGATTATGTGAACAAGAACGGCTTCAAGAATGTGGTGCTGGGCCTTTCCGGCGGCATCGATTCCGCGATCTGCGCGGCGCTTGCCGTTGATGCTCTGGGCGAGGAGCGGGTGCGCTGCATCATGCTGCCCTATCGCTACACGTCCGAGGAATCGCTCAAGGATGCGCAGGATTGCGCCCGCGCGCTCGGCTGCCGTTATGACATCGTGCCGATCTCCGAGCCGGTCGAGGGCTTTTCGAGTGCGCTCGCCGCGCTCTTTGAGGGCACGAATGAAGGGGTGACGGAGGAGAACCTCCAGAGCCGTACCCGTGGCACCATCCTCATGGCCGTCTCCAACAAGTTCGGCTCCATGGTCGTCACCACTGGCAACAAGTCGGAAATGTCGGTCGGCTACGCGACGCTCTATGGCGACATGAATGGCGGGTTCAATCCCATCAAGGATGTCTACAAGATGCAGGTCTACGCCCTGTCGGCGTGGCGCAACACGACTGTGCCGCCCGGCGCGCTCGGTCCATCCGGCGAGGTCATCCCGCAGAACATCATCGACAAGGCGCCCTCGGCAGAGCTGCGCCCCGACCAGACGGATCAGGATTCCCTGCCGCCCTATCCGGTGCTCGACGATATTCTGGAATGTCTGGTGGAAGGCGAGATGAGCGTCGACGCCATCGTCGCGCGCGGCCATGACCGCGACACGGTGCATCGCATCGAGCATCTTCTCTACATCGCCGAGTACAAGCGCCGGCAGGCAGCGCCTGGCGTCAAAATCACGAAGAAGAATTTCGGGCGCGACCGTCGCTATCCGATCACGAACAGATTCAGGGATCGTTCGTAAGGCTCTGTTTCGAAATTGCTTTCTGAATTTTCATGCGGCTCGCGCCAATCCGGTGCGGGCCGCGTTTCTATTTGCAGATTGAGTCCGGGATGAAGTGCAGAGTGCTGTTTCTACTGTCTTTTCCCGTTTCTATCGCTCTCTCTCGTTTTCCAGTTCCGCCCGCGTTGAGTAGACCCGGTCCACCAGCCCCCAGTCGCAGGCTTCCTGCGCGGTCATGAAGAAATCGCGGTCGAGCGTGCGCTCCACCTCGTCTTCCGTGCGCCCGCAATGATGCGCATAAAGCCCGATCAGCCGCCGCTTCAGTTTGAGGATGTCCTCGGCATGGCGCTGTACGTCGGATGCCTGGCCGCGAAAGCCGCCGGAGGGCTGATGCAGGACGATGCTCGCATTGGCGAGTGCAGCGCGGCGACCGGCTTCCCCGCCCATCAGGAGGAATGATCCCATGGAGCCGGCAGTGCCCATGCACACGGTCGCCACCGGGCTCTTGATGAAGCGCATCGTGTCGTAGATCGCAAAGCCGCTCGACACCACGCCGCCCGGCGAGTTGATGTAGAATGAGATTTCCCGCTCCGGGTTCTCCGACTCCAGAAACAGAAGCTGCGCGCAGATCAGTGCAGCCGAGTCGTCGTTCACCTCGCCATTCAGAAAGATGATCCGCTCCCGCAGGAGCCTTGAAAAGATGTCGAAGGAGCGTTCGCCTTTCGGCGATTGCTCCACCACCATGGGGACGAGCGCCATCGTTTCGCGCATGCGCGATCTCCTTTGTTGTCGATGTCGGTTTGCGTGGGCGTCAGGCGGCGCGCGCCATCGGCACTCCATTGGCATTGGCGGCCATGCGCGGCAACGTGCTGGCGCTGTGCGTCAGACGAAAATGCGTGTGCCCGCCGGGGGCGGGGCTGATCTCGAAGGTGACCAGCGTATCCGGCGCGTCGGTGTTCCGGTCGCGCCAGGCATAGCGAACACGCGAGCAGGGCTCTTCGTCCACCATCTCATAGGCGGGCGATGTCTCGCCGTCGCCGGGTTCGCCGAGCCAGCTTGCCGCCAGTTCGGGAATGGTGAGGGCACGCCAGACCTTCTCCGGCGATGATTTCAGAACATACTCCAGAACGATGTTTTCGTTCGTCTTTTCGTCGTTCGCGTCGCTCACTGGTCCATCTCCCTGAGCAGCGTTTTGAGCCTGTCGACCCGTTCGGGCCAGAAGGCGCGATAGCGGGCGAGCCAGTCGACCACCGGGGCGAGCCCGTCGGGCCGGATGCGGTAGCGCATCTGCCGGCCGCTCTTTTCCTCTTCGATCAGGCCCGCGCTGCGCAGCACGGCCAGATGCTGCGAGATCGCCGGCTGTGACATGGCGAGCCCTTCGCGCAGCTCTGTCGCGTTGCGTTCGCCAGCACTCAGCCGTTCCAGCATGTGCCGGCGGGTCGGGTCGGCCAGCGCCTTGAAGATATCCGTTTCTGTCATGCGCAATAGATAAGTCGATTCTTATGTATTACGCAAGGGGGCTTCTGGCGCATTTCATGGGGCCATCGCGGCCATTGCCATATTTGTGCCTGCGTCTACGATGCGCCCAACCCGCTTTCGCGGTCTTCCCACGGCGCGCGCCGCCAAGCTCCAGAGTTCGTCGATGTCCTATCTCGTCTTTCTTCGCGAAAATGCGCGCTGGCTTGCGGGCGGCTTCCTGCTCACGCTGTTTTCTTCTTTCGGGCAGACCTTCTTCATCTCACTCTCGGCAGGCGATATCCGCGCCGAATATGATCTGTCCCACGGGGCGTTCGGCACGCTCTACATGCTGGCGACGCTCGCCAGCGCCTTCACCCTGCCAAAGCTTGGCCAGATCGTTGACCGCCATTCGGCGCGAACGGTCACCTTCATCATTATCCCGCTTCTGGCGCTCGCCTGTGTCTCGATGGCGCTGTCGCATTCCATCATCGTCCTGGTGGTCACCATCTACATGCTGCGCCTGTTCGGGCAGGGGATGATGACCCACAATTCGCTGACCGCCATGGGGCGCTGGTTTTCTGCCCAGCGCGGCCGTGCGGTCTCCGTCGCCACGCTCGGGCACAATGTGGGTGAGGCGATCCTGCCGCTCGCTTTCGTTGCTGTTGCAGCGGTCGTCGGCTGGCGCAACAGCTGGTTCATCGCCGCTGGCCTGCTGCTCGTTTTCGCACTACCGGTCATCACCGGCCTGATCGCTGTTGAGCGCGCCCCGCGCGACAGCGATCCGGTATCACGCCGCAGCACCGTGCGTGACTGGACGCGCGGCGAGGTGGTGCGCGATCCGGTTTTCTATCTTCTGCTGCTCGGCGTCATGGCGCCGGGCTTCATCGGCACCACCATCTTCTTCCATCAGATCTATCTGGTGGATCTGCGCGGCTGGTCGCTGGAGGTGTTTGCATCTTCCTTCACCTTCATGGCGTCCATGACGGTCATTTTTGCGCTGATCTCGGGCCAGTTGATTGACCGTTTCTCCGCTGTCGCGCTTCTGCCCGGCTTCCTGATCCCGCTGGGGGCTGCCTGTCTCATTCTGGCAGGCAGTGAGGCCCAGTGGAGCGCCTTCGCCTTCATGGGGCTGATGGGTGTGTCCTACGGCTTCTCGTCCACCCTGTTCGGCGCGCTGTGGCCGGAAGTCTATGGCATCCGGCATCTGGGCTCCATTCGCGCGCTCACGGTCGCGATCATGGTCTTCGCCACGGCGATGGGGCCGGGCATTACCGGCTTTCTGATCGACCGTGGCGTGAGCTACCCGCTGCAGATCAGCGTGATGGGCGTCTATTGCCTTGCGGCATGCGTGGTTCTTTTCTTTGTCTCGCGCTCTCTGAGCGCGCGGCTGAAAGGGGCCTGAGGCCACGTTCTTCTTGCCAGCTGCGGCACTTTTGGCTACGCCCGCAGGCATGACAGTCACCGTTCGTTTCGCGCCGTCTCCGACCGGCCACATCCATATCGGCAACACCCGCACCGCGCTTTTCAACTGGCTCTATGCGAAGAAGCATGGCGGCCGTTTCATCCTGCGTTTCGACGACACGGATGTGGAGCGCTCGCGACAGGAATATGCCGAAGGCATCGCCCGCGATCTCACCTGGCTTGGCATCGAGCCGGATCAGACGGTCGCCCAGTCGGCGCGCTTTGATCGCTATGACGCCGCGGCTGAAAAGCTGAAGGCCGCAGGCCTTCTCTACCCCTGCTACGAGACGCCCGAAGAGCTGGAGCGCCGGCGCAAGATCCGCCTGTCGCGCCGTCTGCCGCCCGTCTATGGCCGCGAGGCGCTGAAACTCACCGAGGAGGAGAAGGCTGCACTTGAAGCCGAGGGCCGCAAGCCGCACTGGCGCTTTCTCCTGCCCAATTTCGCAGACGATCCCTTCGTGACCAGCCGCACCGAGGTGCATTGGGACGATGTGGTGCGCGGGCCGCAGACGGTCGATCTGGCTTCCATGTCCGATCCCGTCCTCATTCGCGGCGACGGCACTTATCTCTATACGCTTCCTTCCGTGGTCGATGACATTGATCTCGGCGTCACGCACATCATCCGTGGTGACGATCACGTCACCAACACTGGCGCGCAGATTGCGCTGTTCCGGGCGCTGCGCGCTGAGCCGCCGGCCTTCGGCCACCACAATCTTCTGACCACGGTTTCTGGCGAAGGGCTTTCCAAGCGCACAGGCGCACTTTCCGTGGCGAGCCTTCGTGAAAGCGGCATCGAACCCATGGCGGTGGCGTCGCTGGCCGTCCTGATCGGCACGTCGGAAAACGTAACGGCTGCCGCATCCATGGATGAACTCGCTGCCCTGTTTGACCCCACTTCCACATCGAAATCGGCTGCCAAGTTCGACCCGGCAGAGCTATCAGGTCTCAGCCGGCATCTCATTCAGGCCATGACGTTCGGCGATGTGAAAGAGCGGCTGGCGGGGCTTGGCATTGCCGGCGTCGATGCAGAAGCCTTCTGGCTTGCCGTGCGCGGCAATGTGGAGACGGTCGCCGAGGCGGCTGACTGGTGGGCCATCCTTCGCGGGAAACCTGCTCAGGATGCCGTTCTTTTGGACGAGGATCGTGACTTTGTTCGCGAGGCGGGGAAGCATCTCCCGCAGGAGCCATGGGACGCCGAGACCTGGCGCGCATGGACGGGCGCCGTGAAGGCGGAGACGGGCCGCAAGGGCCGGGGCCTCTTCATGCCGCTGCGGATTGCCCTTACGGGGCGGGAGCAGGGGCCGGAGCTCGCAGGTCTATTGCCCCTTTTGGGTCGGGAAGAAACGCTGGCCCGACTATCCTGACACGGCGCTGCTCGGCCTCGTCGTCGAGCGACCGCGCCGGGTTAGGACCCTGCTGAAGCGCTGATGCATCGCCAGCGCTGTCTATCGGTTTTGGTTCTGGCGCCTTTGCAATGTAGAAGCTCGCCTCCTTTGCGCTGGCAGCTTCACTGGCCGGAAATTCCTCTTTCACTTCCGGTTCCTGCCACGGTTCACCGCGGGCGAAGCCTTGCAATTCGACCGCCCTCTGGCCGGCAATAATCGTGAAATTCCTGTCCTTGCGACAGCCGCACGCGGCTTTCGAGACCCCGTTTTCACGGTAGCTGAAAGCCTTGGGCAACTCCCGATACGGCGTGCCGTCCGCGACCGAGATCATGTTTTCGGCTTCTTCGTTCAGCACGTCATGCGCGTAAAGCGCCACTTCTGCGCCCGGGCACCGGGCCGTGCATGTCTCGGCATCTCGTGAGAACTTGTCTTTCGAGACTGAAAACGAGATCGGGAAATAATATCCGTCACACGTGCGAACGCACATGGTCTGGAAGACCGTGCCAGGGCGACGCAGCTTCCGGGAGCTCGTGGTGCCCGAATTTGCCGCCTTCTTGGCCTTGCGAGGCCGGGATGCCGTTTTTGCATCGCAATTGTTTGCCTTGAGCGCGGCGCGGATTCGAGAGCGCTGGCCAGGAGAACCACCACCCTTCCAGCCCCGCTGACGCCGCAATTCGGCAATGTTCTGCGTCATACGGGCGGCAGATCTGTTGAGTTGCGCGCATTGCCGGGCATTATCCCCGAAAATGGCGAACCCGCATCGCATCTTTCTGAGCCGGGCGCGAACGACGCCGAGTTCTTTCTTCTGTTTGGCAATTGCCCGATCGTAGCGTTTGGCTTTGCTGGACGATCCGCCAGAGGCTGCGGCGAGCTGTGTTTCAAGCTTTCTGCATGTGCGCGACTTCGCCTCGGCGTCTGCAATGGTTGCAGCCATGCCGACCATGCTAATGACAGCCACAAGCATCAAACAGAACAGGTTTTTGCCGCGCAGATACATCACTCGTACCGTTCAAACAGCGCCGGTCAGAGTGGGGATACTCATTCCACGCTCACAGGCCTCCAAAACCGCACTGGTTTCCGAGACACCACCGGCTGATTGGCGCGAAGATGCGCCAATCAAGTTAAGTTACGGTTAGAAATGCAACTCTATCGCGAAATTTTGATCCGTGACAACTAAAATTGCGACTTTTCCGCAATCAGCTTGTCATGATGGCCTTGCTCTTCTGCAGCGCCTCGACGGCGGCCAGCGCAGTCATGTTCACAACACCGCGCGACGTGACGGACGGCGTGAGAATATGCGCCGGCATGGCGGTGCCGAGAAGGATTGGGCCGACATGCAGCGCGTCGGTCATCACCTTGAGCGTGGTCAGGGTGATGTTGGCTGCATCGAGGCTCGGGAAGACCAGAAGATTCGCCTCACCGGAAAGAGCGGCCTGCGGATAGACACGCTGGCGCAGCACTTCCGAGAGCGCGGAATCGCCATGCATCTCGCCTTCGGACACCAGGTCCGGCGCAACGCGCTTCAGCGTCAGCGCCGCTTCGCGCATCTTGATGGCGCTTTCGGAATCGCGCGACCCGAAGTTCGAATGCGACAGCAGCGCCGCCTTCGGCTCGATGCCGAAACGGCGGATTTCCTCCGCAGCCAGGATCGTCGTTTCCACGATCTCGGAAGCCGACGGGCAGAGCGTGACATAGGTGTCGGTGAAGAAGGTCACGCCGAACTGCGAGATCAGCATGGAGAGGGTGGAGAGATCGCGCACGCCCTCGCGCCTGCCGATGATCATGTCGACATAGCGCAGGTGTTTTTCGAAACGCCCTTCCAGACCGCAGATCATGGCGTCGGCCTCGTCACGCATCATGGCGATGGCGGCGATCACCGTGGTATTGGTGCGCACCAAGGTGCGTGCGGCCTCCGGCGTCACGCCACGACGGCCGGCAAGCTGCACCAGCATATCGACATAGTCGCGATAGCGCGGATCGTCTTCCGGGTTGATGATGGAGAAGTCTTCGCCCGGACGAATGCGCAGGCCATAGCGCTTGAGGCGCGTTTCCACCACGTGCGGGCGACCGATGATGATCGGCTCGGCAATGCCTTCCTCGATCACCACCTGGGCTGCGCGCAGCACGCGCTCATCTTCGCCATCCGCATAGATGACGCGCTTGGTGCCCGCACCCTTGGCGGCCGAGAAGACAGGCTTCATCACCAGGCCGGAGCGGAACACGAAGCGGTTCAGCCGGTCCAGATACTGGTCCATGTCCTCGATGGGCCGCGCCGCGACGCCACTCTTCATCGCCGCTTCGGCAACCGCCGGCGCAATGCGCAGGATAAGCCGCGGGTCGAAAGGCGAGGGGATCAGGAAGTCGGGTCCGAAGATCGGCGTCTCGCCCGAATAGGCGCGCGCTGCGACATCGGAAGGTTCTTCGCGTGCAAGGCCCGCAATCGCCTTCACGGCGGCGCGCTTCATTTCCTCGTTGATCGCGGTTGCGCCCACATCGAGCGCCCCACGGAAGATGTAGGGGAAGCACAGGACGTTGTTCACCTGGTTCGGGAAGTCCGAACGCCCGGTGCAGATCATGGCGTCAGGCCGCGCTTCGCGCGCCACGTCCGGCATGATCTCGGGAACGGGGTTGGCAAGCGCCAGGATCAGTGGCTTTTCAGCCATGTCAGCCAGCATTTCCGGCTTCAGGACACCGGCCGCCGAGAGGCCCAGGAACACATCCGCTCCGCCGATCACTTCGGCAAGCTTGCGGGCGTCCGTATCCTTCACATAGGGCGCTTTCCAGCGGTCCATCTCTTCCTTCCGGCCCTCATAGACGACGCCGTGGCGGTCGGTGAGCCAGATATTCTCGGTCTTCGCACCCAGCGAGACCAGCAGGTTGAGACAGGCAAGGGCGGCAGCGCCAGCACCGGAGGAAACGATCTTAGCCTTGGCAATGTCCTTGCCGGCAAGCTCCAGCCCGTTCATGACGGCTGCGGCAACAATGATCGCGGTTCCGTGCTGGTCGTCATGGAACACCGGAATGCCCATGCGCGCCTTGAGCTGTTCCTCGACCTCAAAACACTCCGGAGCCTTGATGTCCTCAAGATTGATGCCACCGAAGGTGGGCTCGAGTGCTGCGACGGTTTCCACCATCCGGTCGATTTCCGGAGCATCGATTTCGATGTCGAAAACATCAATGCCGGCAAACTTCTTGAAGAGGACCGCCTTGCCCTCCATCACGGGTTTGGAGGCAAGCGGGCCGATATTGCCGAGGCCGAGCACCGCCGAACCATTGGAAACCACGGCGACGAGATTGGCGCGGGCGGTGTAGTCTGCCGCCGTGCTCGGATCGTCATGGATGGCCATGCAGGGAGCCGCAACGCCCGGCGAATAGGCAAGCGCCAGATCGCGCTGGTTGCCGAGCGGCTTGGTCGCCTGGATCTCCAGCTTTCCCGGCATGGGATGGCTGTGGAAGAAGAGCGCGGCTTCGTCGAATTCGGATCGTTGCGGTTTCTTGGTATTGGAAGACATCCAGCGGCTCCACATCATGGCTCTGTCGGTGGGGCCGTTTGGCTCGCGGCCCGGCGTTCGCGCGCCTTTCCGTTCCCGCAGGGAACAAGGCACTCAAACGATTTGAATCATCACTTGTGCTTAGGCGCTCATAACTGCTTTTTCCAGCGTTGAATGCCGAGAAGCAGTTTCATCCGCCAGAATTGCTGCTTTCGGGCTGTTCTGACGCAGGATGGGGCCGGGTTTGCGGTAACGCTACGGAATCCGTCATATGCCTGTGACATGAATCTGGCCATAGAATGCGCGACTTAACAGGGCTCAGGCGGGACAATGACCGGCGCTGAACATCGAAAATTTCGCGCACTCTTCATCTCCGACATTCACCTCGGTTCGAAACCGGCCAAGGCCGAGTTTCTGATCGATTTTCTGCGTTATCACGATGCGGAGCAGATCTATCTGGTTGGCGATATCGTCGATGGCTGGCGTCTGAAGCGCTCCTGGCACTGGCCGGCTGCCCATAATGACGTGGTGCAGAAGCTCCTGCGCAAGGCGCGCAAAGGCACCGGGATTACCTATATCGCCGGCAATCACGACGAGTTTCTGCGCTCGTTTCAGGGCGTGCATTTCGGCGGCATCGTCGTTGCCGACCGCGTGATCCATGAGGCAGCAGACGGGCGCAAATTCCTCGTCATCCATGGCGACCAGTTCGATCAGGTGGTGCACAATGTGCGCTGGCTCGCCTATCTGGGCGACAAGGCCTACGATCTCGCCATCGTCGTGAACCGGGTCATCGCCCGGGTGCGCCGCATTCTGGGGCGGCCTTACTGGTCCTTCTCTTCCTGGGCGAAGATCAAGGTCAAGAAGGCGATCAAGTTCATCAGCTCGTTTCAGGATGTTCTCGCCCAGGAGGCGCAGCGCTCGGAAGTCGACGGCGTCATCTGCGGTCACATCCACCATGCCGCGATGGAAGACATTCGCGGCGTCACCTACATGAACACGGGCGACTGGGTGGAAAGCTGCACGGCGCTGGCCGAGAATTTCGACGGGAGTTTCGAAATCATCACCTGGGCGCAGATCCTTGAGACGGCGCCTGTCCCGGCCACCCGGGAAATCGAGAAACGCGGCGTTGTGACCGCGTTCCGAAAGGATGGGGTCAAGGCCGCCTGAGCGGCCCCGACCCTGCGCCTCAGCCCCAGAGCTGTGGCGAAGGCGGCGAAACGAGCGAGCCCGAATAGCTGAGCCCGTGCGCACGGTCCTTTGCCAGAAGCAGCGGGCCGTCGAGATCCACGTAATCTGCGCCCTGCGCAAGAAGCACGGCCGGCGCCATGGCGAGCGACGTGCCCACCATACAGCCGACCATCACGCCAAAACCCATTTCGCGGGCGCGGTCGCGCAGCTCCATCGCGGCGGTCAGGCCGCCGGTCTTGTCCAGCTTGATGTTCACGAAATCATAGAGCCCGGCGAGTTCGGGAAGGCTCTGCGCCGTGTGCACGCTTTCATCTGCGCAGATCGGAACCGGATGCGGGATTTCGCGCAGGATTTCATCCTTGCCGGCCGGCAGGGGCTGCTCGATCAGCGCCACGTGAAATTCGGCCGCTGCAAGCATGTTTTCGCGAATGTTCTCTTCGGTCCAGCCTTCATTGGCGTCAACGATGAGGCGGCTGTCGGGTGCTGCGCCCGCCACGGCGTGAATGCGCGCGGCATCGTTTTTGCCACCCAGCTTCACTTTCAGGAGAGGGCGGGTCGCATGGGCGCGGGCCTGTGCGGCCATCTCCTCGGGTTCCGCCAGCGAGATCGTATAGGCGGTCTGGAGCGGACGTGGCGGGATCGGGCAGGCCGCAGTCGATGCGCGCTTGCCTGAAAGCTTCGCTTCCAGATCCCAAAGCGCGCAGTCAACGGCGTTGCGCGCCGCACCTGCCGGCATGGCGGCGATCAGATCGGCGCGGCTGATGCCGTTGGCGATCTCCTGACGCGCGGCCTCGATCTGGCCGACCACACTGTCCTCGGATTCGCCATAGCGCGGATAGGGCACGCATTCGCCGTGACCGCTGACGCCGTTTTCACTCACCGTGCATCTGACGACTCGCGCCTCGGTGCGTGAGCCTCGGGAGATTGTGAAGACGCCGGCTATCGGAAAACCTTCGATGTCTGTGGCCAGTTCGCGTGTCATTTCCGCCCTTCTTCTCGCAAAAAATCACAATTATCAGAGGAACAAGCCTTATATGCCCCCTCCGGGAGCCCGCAACCGGTTCCCTTTGGACCTGCTCCACACTAATGATGGTGCCATGTTGACCAATTCCGTTGACGACGCAAGCGACGCAGGACGTCCCTCCGGCCAGAATGGCGAGCCGCGCCTCGAAATTCACGAGGAGGGGAGCGCGCTTTCCTGTCGTCTGTCGGGGGCGTGGAACACACGCACGGTTGCCAAGGTCGATGCGCGCATGCGCAAGCTCGAAGCGCAGAACAGCCTGCAGCATGTCGGGCTGGACCTTTCTGGCATCACCAGCCTCGATACGGCCGGAGCCTGGCTGATCGAGCGCCTCGTCTACGCACATCAGTCGCGCGGTGTTGAGGTCGAGCTGACCGGAGAGAGCGAAGCGGCCAGAATTCTTTTGCCGGCTGTGCGCGAAGCGGTCGTGCAGGACGGCGAAGCCAAGCCGCGCCCCAAGGGCTCGATCATCATCAACACGCTGGAGCGGATCGGACGCGCCATGTACGAGGCGCGCGACGACATCGTCTATGGCGCGCATATTCTCGGGGCCACCATTGGCGGCGCGCAGATGAAGCTTGGCCGCACCCATGCCATCAACCCGGCGGCGATCGTCAGCCAGATCGACCGCATGGGCGTCGGCGCGGTGCCGATCATCGTTTTGATGTCGGCCATCGTCGGCGCAATCATTGCCCAGCAGGGCGCGTTCCAGCTTCGCTATTTCGGTGCGGAGATCTTCGTTGTCGATCTGGTCGGCATCCTGATCCTGCGCGAGCTCGGCGTGCTGATGACCGCGATCATGATCGCCGGTCGCTCCGGCAGCGCCATCACTGCTGAAATCGGGTCCATGAAGATGCGCGAGGAGGTCGATGCGCTGACCGTCATCGGCCTCAATCCGGTCGGTGTTCTGGTGTTCCCGCGCCTCGTCGCGCTGATGGTTGGCGTTCCGTGCCTGACCATTGTCGCCAATTTTGCCGCCCTTGGCGGCGCGATGCTGATCGCGTGGCTCTATTCGGGCATTCCGCCGGAAGCGTTCATCGACCGGCTTCGCGATTCCATCGATCTTTCAACGATCTTCGCCGGTTTGATCAAGGCGCCCTTCATGGCGCTCATTGTCGGCATCATCGCCTCCATTGAGGGGATGAAGGTGGGCGGCAGTGCGGAATCGCTCGGCAATCACGTCACCGCCTCGGTGGTGAAGGCGATCTTCGTGGTGATCGTGGTGGATGGTCTGTTCGCCATCTTCTATGCGGCAATCGATTTCTAGGGTTTTGGGCGTATGGTGCTGATCGACGAACAGCGGGAGACGCAGACGGGCGAGACGCGGGACGTGGTCCTGTCGGTGCGCGACGTCACCGTTGGTTTTGGCGACACCGTGGTGCTCGACGGCCTGTCTCTCGATGTTTATCGGGGTGAGATCCTCGGCTTTGTCGGCGCATCGGGTTCGGGGAAGTCCGTCCTTCTGCGCACCATTCTGGGCCTCATTCGCAAGCGTTCCGGCATGATCCGCCTTCTGGGGCAGGATCTCGACAAGGCCAATGACGAGCAGCGCCTCAAGGTGGACATGCGCCAGGGTGTTCTGTTCCAGCACGGTGCGCTGTTTTCAGCGCTCACCGTTCTGGAAAACATTCAGGTGCCGATGCGGGAATATCTCGATCTTCCGCGCGCCCTTATGGATGAGCTTGCCTATCTGAAGCTCGAACTGGTGGGCCTGCCGCGCACGGCCGCGCCCAAGTTTCCGTCCGAACTTTCAGGCGGCATGATCAAGCGCGCAGCACTTGCGCGGGCTCTGGCGCTCGATCCGGACATTGTTTTTCTGGACGAACCGACCTCGGGGCTTGACCCGATCGGCGCTGCGGAATTCGATGAGCTGGTCGGTAAACTGCGCGACACGATGGGGCTGACCGTCTATATGGTCACGCACGATCTCGACAGTCTTTTGACGGCGTGTGACCGCATCGCCGTTCTTGGTGGCAAGCGTGTTCTGGTGGATGGCACCGTCGACGACATGCTCGCATGCGACGATCCTTGGGTGAAAGCCTATTTCAGGGGAAAGCGGGCCCGGCAGATCGACCGTTCCGCAAGAGGTTAGCAGGCATATTATGGAAACCAGAGCCAACTACGTTCTTGTCGGCTTCTTCACCGTTCTGGTCATTCTGGCCGCGTTCGGTTTCGTCTATTGGTCTGCCAATATCGGTGACCGGGGGGAGACGGCGCTGCTGCGGTTTCGCATTCCGGGTTCCGCTTCCGGCCTCTCGCGCGGCAGCGCAGTGCTGTTCAACGGCGTGAAGGTGGGTGACGTTCGACGGGTCTATCTCGATCTTTCCAACCCCAGCGTTGCAATTGCCGATGCGCAGGTGGATCGCCTGACGCCGATTACCAGTTCCACCAAGGCTGATGTCGGGCTTGCCGGCCTGACGGGCACCGCGAATATCGAAATGACCGGCGGCAACCCAAACGAACCCAATCTGTTTGATCTCGCCGAGGACGAAGACACTGTTGCCGAGATCCAGGCCAGCCCCTCGGCCGTGACCAATCTTCTTCAGACCGCACAGAGCCTGCTGACGCGGGCGGATTCCGTTGTCGATCAGCTTGAAGGGTTCACGCAGGATGCCCGTCAGCCGCTGACCGAAACCGTCAAGAACGTGCAGCGCTTCTCCGAGGCGCTTGAGCGCAACGCGTCCGGCATTGATGATTTCCTGTCCAATGTGAGCGATCTCTCCGGCACCATTTCCAAGGTTTCCGGGCAGCTCGACAGCACGCTCAAGGCCGCCGAAGAACTGATCACCTCCGTGGACCGGGACAAGGTCTCTTCGATGGTGACCAACTTCGATGAATTCTCGGCGCGTCTCGAAAAGGCCAGCCGCAACATCGACACGGTGATGAGCAGCGTCGATGAAACGGTCCGCTCCATCGGCACCTTCTCCACCAACGCCAATCAGACGCTGGCCAAGCTCGACGGCGTGCTCGACAGTGTCGATCCGGCGACCGTCAAATCCGCTGTGGGGAATTTCGAGGAAGCGAGTGCAACGGTGAACCGGGCCGCCAAGAGCATCGCCGATGTCAGCGAAACCGTGGACAAGCGCAAGGAAGACATCGATTCCTTCATCACCAATGCAAGCGAACTCGCAAGCCAGCTCAACAAATCGTCCGTGCGGCTCGATTCCGTTCTGGCAAAGCTCGACGGCATGCTTGAATCCGGGGATGGCGAGGGCCTGATGGCCGATGCGCGCGAGACGCTCAAATCCTTCCGCAAGATGGCCGAGACGCTCACCGTCCGCGTTGATGCGATTTCCGGCAATCTGGAGCGCTTCTCGGGCGGTGGTCTGCGTGAGGTGGAGGCGTTGGTACGCGACGCCCGGCGTTCGATCAACCGCATCGAAAGCGCGGTCTCGGACTTCGAGCAGAACCCGCAGCGCATCATTACCGGTGGGGATGGCACGATTCGTCGCTACGATGGGCGGGTGCGGCGTTGACATTCATGCTGCATCATCCCAAACAAATTAAGGATTTTGCATTTCTAGAGGGGCGAATCTCCCCGGTTTGTCCGGCGTTTGGTTCGAGGAGCGTTTTTTGAAAACGAGTGCGAGGATTTCCGCGCTGTTGGTGCTTGGAAGCGTGTTGGCGGGCTGTGCGGCTCTGCCGGGGGGCGGTCCTGCACCGGTTGATGCCTTTGACCTGACGCCACCGCCGGTTTCGACCGATGGCCGACGCGCAGCGCGAACGCAGATCCTCGTCACCGAACCCACCGCCATCAAGATGCTTGATGGACAGGACATCGTCGTTAAGACCTCAGGCGGCGCCATCCAGTATCTGGGCGGCGTTCGCTGGGCTGATCGCCTGCCGCGCATCGTACAGACCAGCATGGCCGATCTTTATCAGCGCTCCGGTCGCTTTGGTGGCGTTGGCATGCCGGGTGAAGGTCTGGCCATTGACTATCAGATCCTCGCGGATCTGCGCAGTTTCGATGTGCAGGTCAATGGCGCGAAGCGTGCCGAAGTCGAGCTGTTCGTCCGCGTTCTGAACGACCGCAATGGCGTCGTGCGGGCCTCGCGCACCTTCCGCGCGTCTGCTCCCGTCACGGGGACGGGCTCGGAGGCTTTCGCCGCAGCACTCGACCGCGCGTTCAGCGCCGCCGTGGTCGACCTGGTGGACTGGACAGTCACCAGTATCTAGATCGCTCTGCGATCAGTCAGATACCATCACATTCGTGATATGGAATTTGCGGCCACAGTGCGGAGCGTGGTTCGCCCCTCGACAGGCTCAGGGGGCTCACCATGAGGGGGCATTGTCTCTGAAATCCGCCGCAACACCTTTGATCGAGGTTTCCTGCAAGCGGCCTCTTCCCTCATGGTGAGCTTGTCGAACCACGCATCGCATGAATGCAATGCGATTGCGCGCTATGTTCAGACGCTCGTTACCATCGTTCTGCGCCCCGCTGAACCGTCCCTCAAACCTTTAGAAACGGTCGACCACGGTCACGCCGGTCGCCTGAAAGCTGTCCATCCCCGTCAGCGCTTCTATGGCCTCTTCCAGCGCGATGCGCTTTCCGATGAGACGCTGCGGCTCCACCTTGCCTGTGGCGATCATGGCCATCATCGCATCGTAGCGATGGGCCTGCATGCCGTGGCTTCCCAGTATTTCCAGCTCATTGGCAATGATCTGCGCCATCGGAACCTGCGGCGTGCTTTGCTCCGCCACCATGAGGCCGATCTGCACATGCCTGCCGCGTTTGCGCAGGTTGCGGATGGAGTTGAAGCAGGTCTCGGGATGACCAAGCGCATCGATGGAGACATGCGCGCCACCCTGGGTGATCTCGCGCACCGCTTCGGCCACATCAGGAACCGTTCTGGCGTTGATCGTGGAGACCGCACCCAGCGCCTTTGCTAGCGCGAGCTTGTCGTCGGCAATGTCCACCGCCACGACGTTTGCCCCAAGCGCATTGGCGATCATGATGGCTGAAAGCCCCACACCGCCGCTGCCGTGAACGCTCACCCAATCACCGGCTTTCGTCCGGCCCTGATCCACAACCGCGCGAAACGAGGTGGCGAAACGGCAGCCGAGGCTGGCGGCGGTCACGAAGTCCATGTTTTCGGGCAGGGCGACGAGGTTCAGATCCGCCTGATGGATGGACACATATTCTGCGAATGAGCCCCAATGAGTGAAGCCGGGCTGAAACTGGTGGTCGCAGACCTGCTGATGTCCTGCATGGCATTGCGGACAGCCACCGCACCCACCGACGAAGGGGACGGTGACCCGGTCACCGATCTTCCATTTGCTGACGGAACCGCCGACAGCGGCCACGGTCCCTGCCAGTTCATGTCCGGGCACATGCGGCAGTTCGATGTCGTCATCATGCCCCATCCATCCGTGCCAGTCGCTGCGGCAGACACCTGTCGCTTCGACCTTCAACACCACGCCATGCGGTTCCGGCGTCGGGTCGGGGAGGGTGGCCAGACGCGGCATCTCTCCAAATGCCTCAAAGAACAAGGCCTTCATTCTGTCCCTCCCGATTCTGTGTCAGTCTTTCCATATCGGATTGCCTGAACGCAGCTTTGTCAAAGCGTTTTGCACGGCGCTTGTCTGGACATGCCTGTGACGCCGGCCACAAAAAAAACGGGCCCTCGCGGGCCCGTTTTCATTGGTGAGGGTTCGTCTGCTTTAGCGCAGGCGACCGCTGGCATGGGCCAGCATGGTGTAAACCTTGCCTGTGTCGGAGGTCAGGTAGGTCTGGGTCATCATGTTGTCGCGGTCCGAACGGGACACGTCGCGCAGCAGCTTCTCGAAATCGCGGCAGTAAAGGTCTACGGCCGAATGGAACTCGGGGTCGGAACGATACTTGCGCTGGATCTCGTCAAAGGTCTGCTGGCCCTTCAGCGTGTAGAGACGGCGCGTGAAGACATTGCGCTCACCGCGGCGGTAACGCTCCCAGAGGTCGATGGACGCTTCGTGGTCGATTGCGCGTGCAATGTCGACCGACAGCGAGTTGAGCGATTCGACCACATGAAGCGCCGAACGATCTTCCTTCTGGACCGATGGTGCAGCCGGTTCGCGTCCCTTGCCGCCTTCCTCGCTTGAGGCGCTGCGCAGAAGATCGCGGATCCAGCCACCGCCGGGCGCCTGAGGCGCTGCCTGCGGTGTCGGGCTGGGGGCACGAGCGGTTTCCTGCAGACGCTCTGCCGGGCGAGGCGCCACGGGTGCAGCGGGCTGACGCGGACGCTCGATCACGGGCTGCTGCGGTGCGACGGAGGCTGCCGGCGCCTGCGGAGCGGGCGTCGGGGCCTGTGTCGGCCGGGGCTGCTGAAGCGGAGCGGGCGCTGCGGTCAGGCGTGTCTCGCTTGCCTGTTCCACATGGTACATCTTGCCCGATTTCGAAACGATGTCCGAAAGCTCCTTGAGCGCGTTGACCTGCTCGCTGATCGCGTTGCGCATGGCCGAGGTCGACTGTTTGGCTTCGGCCGGGAGTTCGGCAATGCCGCGCTTCACATCGGTGCGGGTCTGCTCCAGCTCGGTGCGGATCTCCGAGGCGGTGCGACGGATCTCGTCGGTTGCGCCGCTGAAACGGCTGGTTGCCGATTCCACGACCTCTGCAATCGCTTCGCGGATGCCGTCCACCGACTGGCGCGTACGGCCCTCGGCGGAGGTCAGGATGCGCTCCACGAAGTCCTCGAACGAGTTCATCGTCTTTTCGATGTGCTCGGACTTTTCCACCAGACCGCTTGCCAGCGCTTCCAGCGCCTTCTGGCGGTCTTCCAGATTGCCGGTCAGGCCGGACTGGGCGCGCTCGAGAAGCTCCGATGCGGTTTCCAGAACCTTGCTGTGGTCCTCGAAACGGCTGGCGATGGCCGAAACCTCGCGCAGGGTCCGCTCCGAGAAGTCGGCGAGGCGACCGGAGTTCGCATTGATGAGGCTTGCCGAATTGGAGAAGGTCTCCGCGGCTTTCTCTGCATTCTCGGCAAAGGATGTGGCCGTGCCGCTCAGGCGCTCGTCCACCTCGGAAAGGTTCCGGGAGGCGGTGGAGATGAGTGCGCCGAGGCGCTGACCGGAAACACCGAGCTTCTGGAGAAGATCGTCGATATTGCCGGTAATGCTCGCCTGTGCCTGCTCGAAGGCCGAGAGGGTCTCGTGGGTGCGGTTGGAGAGTGCGTTGACCAGCGCGGCATTCTCCGACTGCAGACGTTCGGTCGTCTCTTCGGTGATGGCCCGGATGCTGGAGCGCAGCTGGCCGCCGCTCTCGGCAAACTTGTCGACCAGCGGCTTCGCCGTCTCGTCAAGAATGCGCGACAGTTCGGAGGTGCGGCCTGCAAGCATGGCGTTGAGTTCGCGCGTCCGCTCTTCAAGATTGGACACGGTCTCGCTGGTGCGCTTGCCGATATGGTCGTCCACGGAGGCGAAGGTCTGGGCAATCGTATCTGCGGTGGAGACCAGACGCGCCTGCGTTGTCGAAAGCTGCTGGTTGACGTGCTGGGCAACCGATTCTGCGCTCTCACGCAGACGGGCGTCCGCATCCTCAATGCCGCCGGAGATCGCACCGGCAATCGTGCTGGCGCTGTTGGACAGACGCTCCTGAAGGCCCGACAGCGTATCGCTCATGGCATTGGCGCGCGCATCCAGCTCAGCCGACGTCTGATGCGTACGGGCGATGATGCGCTGATCGAAGTTCTCGAACGTGCTGGCCAGCTGTTCGGTGCGCTCTGCGAGCTGCTCCGAAGTCTGGTCGACACGGCTGACCAGCTTGCGGTCGGCGGCGTCAAACGTGTCGGTGATTGCCTTGGTGTGCTGCGACAGCGTTTCCGCCGTCGTCTCGAGACGCGAAGCGATACGGCCGTCGACCTCTGCGAAGGTCTGGGCGAACACGCCTGCGCGTTCGGTGAAGCGCGCCGAAGCGTCGTCGAAGGTGCGATCAATGTCCTCGATGCGCGAACCCAGCGTGGAAGCGGTCTGCTCGGCGCGGGCGGCAATGCGCTTGTCCGCATCCTCGAACACCCTGGAGGCTTCCTGGTTCAGCGTGGAGGTGGCTTCGATCACCTTGTCACGCAGCGCGCCTGCCACGACCACCGCGCTGTTTTCCAGCGTGGAGCGGACATTCTCGACGCCCATGGAGAGTGCTTTCTCCATGGTCTGCGTACGCTCTTCGATGATGTTCGTCTGCTTGGAGAACATCTCGTTGACGCGGGTTGCCTCGTCCTCGATCACGGCGTTCAGCGCCTGACGACGCTCGTCGATCTTCGCGATGTTGACGTCCAGCGCCTCGGCGAAGCCGTCGCGCGTCTTGGCCAGGTGCTGAACCTGCTCGCCAATGCCTGCCTCGAAGGTCGTGCGGGCTTCGTCGAGCTTCTCCATATCCGACTGGAAGGCGCCGGAGAGGCGCTGATGCGTCTCCTCGAAGGCTTCGATCTGGCGCTTTGCAGCGTCGCTCATGCGCGCCTGCGTCGCGTCGATCCGCTCGATGCCTTCATCGAAATGGGCGCTCATCTGCGACCAGTTCTGATCGATCTGCTTGCCGAAGTCGCTGGCGGTGTTCTCCAGCATGATGCTGGTGGAGGCCACGAGATCGGACATCTCGGAGCCGAGTGCGGCCTTGCCGGCTTCCACGGCTGCCGAAACATCGTCCTTGCCCTGGGCAAAGGTCGTGGCGATCTCGCGGGTGCGTTCCACCAGCGTCTCATTGATGCTGCGTGCGCGGGCCTCAAGCGCCGAATTGAGCTTTTGCGTGCCCGAGTCGAGCGCTTCTGCGCGGGTGGTGAACTCGGAGATCAGAGCGCGGCCGCGCTCGGTGATAGCGGTTTCCAGCTGACCGAGGCGCGAATCGAACTCGCCGGTCAGGGATTCGCTTGCTTCGCCGAGCGAAGAGAGCAGGGCCGTGCTGCGCGTCTCGAACAGCGTGTTGAGCGAGCGCGTGGTCTGGTCGGTGCGCTCGGCCAGCGTGGCCATGCGCTCGTCGAACAGGGTGCTCAGCGTCTTTGCGGCATCCTCGGTTTCCTGCGTCAGCGTGCCGAGGCGCGATTCCAGAACCCGGGTGAGGTTCTGTTCGGCGTTCTGCGTGTTCTCGCTGAACGTCGCGATGCGCGAATCGAGAACGCTGCCAATCTTGCTCACAGCCTGTTCAGCGCCATCGGTGAGGGCCGAAACGCGCGAATCCAGCAGTCCGCCAATCTTTTCATTGGCTTCCTCGGTGCGCTCGGCGAGCGTCGCCATACGCGTGTCGAACAGCGTGGTGAGCGTCTGCGTCGCGTCTTCCGTGCCCCTGGTCAGCGAGGCAATGCGCGTGTCGAGCAGGTTGGCAACCGCATCGCCGGACGTGGTGATGCGCTCGGACAGGCTCTGAATGCGATCGTCGATGCCCTTGTGCAGGTTGCCGCCGGTGCCGTCGAGCTGCTTGAGCAGCGTTTCGCTGGAAGCGTTGACCGAGGCGGCAAGCTGGCGCGAAGCATCAGCGATGGTGGCGCGGATGCGCTCGCCGGCCGTGTCCAGCTCGTCTTTCAGGATTTCGTGTGCGCCGGCGATTGAAGCGCGCACGCGCTCTGCGTGGCCGACAATGCCTTCGCGCTCTGCGCCAAGGCCGTCCACGAGATGGCGAATGCGCGATTCGTTGGCCGAGTAAGCGCGCTCGAGTTCGCTCACTTCCGTGTGGACCAGCGATTCCAGTTCCACGGCGCGGGTGAGGGTGCGGTCCATGCCGTCGCCCATTGCCTGCACCTCGCGGCGCACGGCCTGGCCGACCGTCATGACGCGCTCATGGGCAAGGCTCTCCGGCTCTGCAAGGCGGAAAGCGGCTTCAGCCATGGACTGGGCTGCCAGGCGCATTTCCTGTGCGCGGCGCACCATCACGGCAAAGCCCCAGAAAAGGATCACGGGAACGATGATGCCGATGAGCAGCGCAATGGCGTGCGGAGCCGCCATGAAGGCTTCGGTGGAGCGAATCTGCCAGAGATCGGAGCCGTAAAGCAGCTGGCCAAGCATAAGGCCGCCGCCGACCCAGAGAACCGAAAGGGCTGCCACGAGCCAATAGGCGGTGTTGGGTGCGCGACGATCGAATTTGCGCATGACGCTCGAAAAGTCGCCGGCGCGGTCGTCATTGGCAGGTGCGAAGGGCTGTGAGGCTGTCTGTTCGGGCGCGGGTTCGACCGGGGTGAGGTCCTTGCGATTGGCCGGCGCTTCGAGATTGGCGGGCTTGGGCGCAGCAGTGCTGGCCGCCGGGGCTTCTGCCTTGGCGGGCGCGGGCTTCTCTGCTTCGCTGGAGCCCTTGGGGGCATCCTTTTTGTCGCTCAAGGGGCTCTCGCTCACGGTGACTTTCTCGTCTCCGTTCTGATCGCGGTTTTCGCGTGCGAGTTCCTCAGCCGCTGCAGAAATCTGCGCTTCCAGATCCTCCATGGATGCGGCGATGTCCAGATCGCCGTTCTCCAGTCCGTCCGCAAGCTCCAGATCGAGTGCATCCTCGAGTTCCTTCGCAAAATCGCGCTTGGATTGATTTTTCTTTGCTACTGTACGCGCCATACCGCCAAACCTTCAGCTACTCACCGCCGGAGTCCCATACGCAAACTTCGGGACCTCGTACTCCGACACTATGCCCAAATTGAGCCAAGCGTATCGTAATGGGACATCGCGCTGTTGAAAACATCCAATCAGCCGGATGTGTAAAAGTTTAAACATAAGGTTAACGTGGTTTTTGGCGAATTACTCATTTTGCACCGATGCCGTTAACCCGTTGTCCATCCGGGATTAATAGTGTGTGAAGGGTGACGTTGGGGGAAGTAAAGTCGGATGCCGGCAAACATTAAGGCCGAAGCCCCGGGCAGGGTGAGGGAACTGGGGCCGGAAGGGCTTCCTCTCGATATGGAACACCTGACCCGGCAGACGCTCGGAGACAAGGCCCTGGCGACCGAGGTGCTGAAACTGTTCCAGACACAGACACTTGGGCTTGTGGATCGCATGGAGGCGGCAGACATGCGCAACCGCCGCGAGCTGGCCCATGCGCTGGTCGGTTCGGCCCGGGGCATTGGCGCGTTCCGCGTTGCCGAATGCGCCGCGCGCATCGAAAAGGGCGAAACCGGTCCGGGCGAAATCATGCACCTGTCGAGCCTCATCGACGAAGTGCATGAATTCATTTCATCTTTATCCTGATCAACCCGCTGCGGCATCGCCGACAGATTGCGTTTCCCGATCAAAGCCAATATGTGAAGCGCCAAGTCTTGGCGTCGGGTGCGTTCGAACAGGGCCGGAGTGCCCGCTTCATGCTACGCGACGAAACGCTTTCACTATTCTGCCGGGAAACTTGCATGCCGAAAATCTCCTACATCGTCCCCGATGGCACACGCTTTGACGTAGAAGCCGAGAATGGCTCCACTGTCATGGAAAACGCCATCCGAAACGCCGTTCCGGGCATTGAGGCAGAGTGCGGCGGCGCTTGCGCCTGCGCCACGTGCCATGTCTATGTGGATGACCAGTGGGCGGAAACGGTCGGCCAGCCGGAGGCCATGGAAGAGGACATGCTGGACTTCGCCTATGAAGTGCAGCCCACTTCGCGCCTTTCCTGCCAGATCATTGTTCGTGACGAGCTTGACGGTCTCGTGGTGCGCATTCCCGAGCGGCAGGCCTGATTTTCAGGCGTGCTGGCGGAAGGGGGCGGGTGCCAGCCTCTGCCCCTCTGCCCGCGGTCGCTTCAGCGGGGGCTCCGGTTTAGCCGGGATTGCGCCCGCGTTCGAGCTGCTCCAGCCGATAGTTGAGGAGGCGCATCAGCCTCCATTCAAAATTCCCGCTTTCAATACGGTCGAAGCGCGCCTGCGCTGCATCGTGTGCATTCAGCGTTTTCTCGGTGATTTTTTCGGCGCGTTCCTGAAGCGCCTCGCAGGAAGCGCGTGGCCTGAGCCGGGCCACATCTTCCTCGATCTTGCGGGCATAGCGCTTTGCAATGCCAAGATGGCTTTCTTCGTGCCGCTTGATGTCTTTCGAAAGCGTGTCCCAGATCAGCGCGGTTTCGGGCTCGGCGCGCTTGCGGTTTCGCCAGCGCGGCAGGAAGACCTGCGCATCCACCGAAACATTCACGGCGGCGATCCGGCAGCGCCTCTCATCTTCCTCGTAAGTGATCTTGGTTTTGAACTCCATGCGCGTCGCGCCCGGGTGCCGTTGCCCGGTGCTTTGCACTTCCGGGCCGCGGGAGCGCAGCTGCTCCTCAATCTCTCCAAGCGTTTTCCCGCCGATGGAGAAATAGCTGTAGCTGCGCGAAATATCGGCGCTTGCTGCTGGAAGAACGCTGGCAGCCATAAGGACAGGCGCCAGAAAGGTGAGAGTAAGCGTCGTGCGTTTCATCATGTCTCCGATACTCACCCTGCGACCTTGGCTGAGCGATGGCAACCCCGGATCGGCGGAGCGCCGACTCAATCTGTTCACCACATTGCGGTTGATTTTGGCGGCAATGAGCCGCAAAAACGCCTGATTGTGATCCGGAGGCCAAAAGCCCGATGACCATTCCGACATGGAAGCTTGCCCACGGGCGCGAACTTGCGCTTGGACCGGAAGCGATTGTGATGGGGATTCTCAACGTCACACCGGACAGTTTTTCCGATGGCGGCGCGTTTCTGGATGCCGATCATGCGCTTCGTCAGGCCGAGAGGCTCGTGAGTGAGGGCGCGCGAATCATCGATATTGGCGGCGAATCCACCCGTCCCGGCAGTGAACCGGTCTCCGCTGCCGAAGAGCAGGACCGCATCCTGCCGGTGTTCGAGGCCCTTGCCGGTCGCGACGATGTTTTGCTCTCCGTCGATACCTACCGGGCCGAGACCGCGCGGCTCGCAGTCACCGCCGGCGCGCATATCGTCAATGATGTGTGGGGCCTTCAGCGTGAGCCCGACATTGCCGAGGTTGCCGCTGCAACCGGTGCAGGCCTTGTCATCATGCATACCGGCCGCGAGCGTGAGAAGCTCCCCGATGTGATTGCCGATCAGTTCGCGTTCCTGCGCCAATCGCTTAAAATCGCCAGTGGGGCAGGGGTGCGCGATGAGCAGATCATGCTCGACCCCGGTTTCGGCTTCGCCAAGGATGTGGATGAAAACATCGAGATCATGAATCGCTTTGGCGAACTCTCGGGTCTTGCGTTTCCGCTGCTTGTCGGTACATCCCGCAAGCGTTTCGTTGGTGCGATAACCGGTCATGAGAAGGCCGAAGACCGCGATGCGGGAACCGCAGCGACGAGTGCGCTGTTACGAATGAACGGTGCAGCCGTTTTCCGGGTGCACAATGTCGCAATCAACAGGGATTCGCTAAAGGTGGCGGATGCTATGCTGGCGACCAGAGAACGGGCCGGGTGAGGCGATGATGTATGTGATCCGGATGATGAACTGCGCTTTCTTCGCGCGGCATGGCGTCCTCGACGAGGAAGAGAGGCTGGGTCAGCGTTTCTATGTCGACGCGGTTCTGACGGTGGAGCCCGGTCGGGCCCTGAGCGACGATTCCCTGGAGGGCACCGTCGATTACGGGGCGGCCTTCAAGGTCATCGAAGAGATTGTTGCCGGCAAGCGGCGTTTTCTCATCGAATCGCTGGCGCTTGAGGTTGCCAGGGCGCTCTGCGCCCGCTTTCCCGAGATCGCCCGGTCCGACATCACGATCCGCAAGCCGAATGCACCGGTTCCGGGTGTTCTCGACTATGTCGAGGTTTCGGTGGCCTGGCCCCAGTAAATGCCGAAAACGCACGATGCCTATCTTGGTCTGGGCGGCAATATCGGAGAGCCGCGCCGGGCAATGCAGCTGGTCCTGCAGGCGCTGGATGAGCGCGCGGATACTGCAGTTCTTTCGGTTTCCGCGCTCTATCGCACGCCGCCCTGGGGTGTGGTCGATCAGCCGGATTTCCTGAACGCCGTCGCTCTGGTGCGCACCGAACTCGCACCCCACGCCCTGCTGGAGGAATGTCTGTCCATCGAGCGCGCGCTCAAGCGTGTTCGCGCCGAGCGCTGGGGGCCGCGCCCCATTGATGTGGACATTCTGCTTTATGGCGATCTGAGCATTGATGATGAAGGCCTGACCATTCCCCATCCGCGTATGGGCGAGCGCGCCTTTGTACTGGGTCCGCTGTCCGAGATCGCGCCGGGGATCGAGATTGACGGTCAGATGATCGAAAGCCGCCTTGCGACGCTCGATCAGGCCGGCATGGAGCGCATTACCGCCGATGGCGGCTGGTGGCGCAGCCCACCAAACAACCCGACAAACAAAAAGAGCGGCTGACGGCCGCTCTTCTTTCAGTCTCTGATTTCTGGGCCCGCGTGACTACTGGCGGGCAATGGCTTCAAGGCCACCCGATTTGGTGCGCTTCAGCTTCATGCCGATCACCGGGACCATGTCATCTTCCACCTGCACGGAGATGGTGATGTGCATGGTGTTGTTGTCGCTGATGCGGGCACGCATCGCGCCACTGAGCGACGAGCGGTGCAGTGCAAACACAACGTCCTTCCCCATCACCTTGCCGCCCGTGACATCCAGCCCCTTGCCGGCTGCACCGTCGAGGAAGGTGCCGCGATAGTCGGAACCGGTGAGAACCACATTCGCTTTCATGGGCTGGTTGAAAACGCCGACACGGCAGCTTCCGTCGAGCGCCATGCCGATTTTCTTGTCCGGCGTGCCGCCGTCGAAATTGCAGACGAACTTCGTGCCCTTGTATTTGCCGGCCACGATTTCACCCGGACCGGACCAACTCCCCTCGACAGTCTGGAAAAAGCGCCGCTCCTTCTCTGAAGCTTCCGCCTTGCCGGCGAGGCCGGAGATCGGAGCTGCTGCCGCCGTCAGAAGAGCAAGCCTGAGCGCGAATTTAAGCATGAGCGAAGTGACCAAACTTGTTTGAAACTGGGAACTGCGGGGAATCTTGCCGCAGATTGGTTAAGGCTTTGTCTACCATGTCCCGGCTTCTGTTTGGAGACGGTTCCCGCTTCAAACCTCGGTTGCAATGCACGCTGCCGGTCGGGTGTGTCTTTTCGGACTCACCCAAAAGAGGCAGCAGCCGTCCAGCTTGGGTGCTCACAAGCCTATGCCTTCGGCGCTTCCTTCTTGTCTTTTTCGCTTGATGCAAAGCTTGTCAGCGCTTTCAGGAAATCACCGACGCCGGGGCGCTGCAGGGCCGTGAATGGCAGAGGGCGGGCCGCGTCCATCGCTGCGATGCCGATCCGCGCCGTCATCATGCCGTTGACGACGCCTTCACCGAGCTTGGCGGAGAGGCGGGCTGCAAGCCCGTGTCCCACCACCTGCTGCACCAGTGTCTCGCCAGCCGCCATGGAACCGGTGATGGCCAAATGCGTGAAAATGCTGCGCACCAGCCGCATGAAGCCAAGGAAGCCCGGACGACCGCCATAGAGGTCGGCGATGCGGCGTGTGAGCCTTGCTGCTTCGAAGAGCACATAGATGATGTCGACCAGCGCACGCGGAGAAACGGCTGTCACCACGGAAACGCGCTTGGCCGCGTTCAGCACCTGCTGGCGGGCGGCGGCATCCAGCGGGGCCAAAAGCTCCTTCTCCGCCACGGTCAGAAGATCCGCGCCGTCGATGACATCGTCTTTCAGGCTTTCAAGCGTTGCGCGTCCGGCTGCCGTTTCCGGCTTTCCGGCGAGAAGCCCCATCAGGTGGTCGACCGTCTTGCGCGCCTCTTTGGCATCATTGCGTTCGATGGCGTCGGCGGCGTCCCGGCGCATCGTCTCGATTGAGGCAAGCCGCATGATGCCCAGCGCTTCGCGGGTCAGGATGGCGATGAAGGCGGTGAGCCCGATCGCAGCCACGCCAAGCGCCAGCCATCCCAGCCAGTCTGCGCGGTTGTAAAGGTCGCGGATCAGCTGATCCGTCCACAGGCCGATGGCCAGCGACAGGAGAACGCCGAATGCGGCGAAGAAGACCCGTCCCAGAATGGAGCGCCGGCGTGGCGGGATCGGCGGGGGATCTGCGAGCGCCATGTCCTGTTCGGCAAAATAGTCTTCACTTTCGGCGACCACCGCCACGGCGTTGCCGGGGTCGATGGCCTGCGGCTTTCGCTTCGGCGCCGTCTTTTCAGGCTTCTCAGGCTTTGGCGGGTCCACGCGGAAGGATGCGGGCGCTCTGCTCATGCGAGATGGTCTCCGACGAGAAATTCAAGGGCCCGGTCAAGCCGGATATGGGGTAGCGACAGGGTGACGCCTTCCGCCGTCTGCTCAAGCCGGGGCGGGCGGAAGCGCACGAAGCGGATCGGATGGTCCGGCGGGCTGTCCGACCCGTCTTCCGCTTTCTTCTGCTGAAAGATCAGGCCGGGCTTTTCCGGCAGGTCGCCGGGAAAGATTGCGGTTTCGGTTTCGCCGTCAAATGTCTCACCGGCAATGGTCTCGCCGGCCAGCGGGGTGCCGATGATCACCGGCAGCGTTTCCTTGCCCTGCCGAACCGTGCCTTCGCGTGTGGCCCGCACGGCGGCCATGGCCAGCACATCCACTGCCGCACCTGAAAAATCCGCACGCGCGATGGCGCGGTCGGCCAGCCGCCGCACAATGGCCTGCAGGCGGTCATGGCTTTCATGATGAATGTGATCCGCCTTGGTCGCCGCCACCAGAATGCGGTCGATGCGGTGGGCGAAGAGCCCCGTCAGCAGATTGCCGCGTCCCTGTCGAAAACACGACAGGATCTCCGTCAGTGCGCGCTCCAGATCGGTCACGGCTTCCGCACCCGCATTCATCGCCTGCATCGCGTCCACAAGCACGATTTGCCGGTCCAGCCGTGCAATGTGGTCGCGGAAGAAGGGGCGGATGACATGCGTCTTGTAGGCCTCGAAACGTCGCTCCATCATCGCGTGCAGCGATCCTGGCTTGTGTTTCTTGCCCGGCGCGACCTCGAGCGGCGCAAAGGTCAGCGCCGGCGATCCTTCCAGATCGCCCGGCATCAGAAAGCGTCCCGGCGGCAGTGTCGAAAGCGCCCTGTGGTCGGCCTTGCAGGCGCGCAGATAGGTCGAGAAGGCTTCGAACAGCCGCCGCGCGGTCATCTCGTCGGCTGGCGCGTCCGGGTCAATCCCGCTCGCCATCTCACGCCATTCGGCTGAAAGTTCCGCGCGGACGGGCAGGCGCGCCATCTCCATGGCCTCCTGACAGAACGTGACGTAATCCTTGCCGAGAAGCGGCAGGTCGAGCAGCCATTCTCCAGGATAATCAACGATGTCGAAGGAGAGTTTTCCGCGCGACAGGAGCCGGTTCCAGGCGGACGCGGACTCGAATTCCACCGTCAGCCGCAGTTCTGAAATGGCGCGCGTGGACTCCGGCCAGATGCGGCTTTCGACCAGGGCTGCGATGTGGTCCTCATACTGGAAGCGCGGCACCGCGTCGTCCGGCTGGTGCTCCAGATAGGCTTTGGATATCCGCCCCGATTTCTGGGCGTCGAACATGGGCAGCCGCCCGCCATGCAGCAGATTGTGAATGAAGGCGGTGATGAAAACCGTTTTGCCGGCGCGGGACAGCCCTGTCACGCCGATCCGCAGCGAAGGCGAAATCAGACCGGCAGCGCGTCCGGTCAGCGTGTCGAAGGCGATCCGCGCTTCGTCGGAATATGTCGTCAATGAAGCCAAGAGGCGAAATCCTCAAAAATCGCAAGACCTTGCATATAGGAAATCAAGCCTGTGATTGAAGAGCCGCCGGCAAGGCCCGTTATCCGCGGTCGGGGCGCAGGAACATGTCGAGACGCCCGCTTCTGCGCTCGATATCGGCCAACGCGCCGGGAAAGCTGATGACTGCAAGCCCGCATGTGGGGAAGCCGGAAGAGGCGGCCTGCGTGGCCTCGGCGTCGCCGCCTGATGAGAGCTCGTAAGCCAGGTCTTCCATCATCGGGTTATGTCCCACGACCAGAATGGTCTCTGCCTGCGGCGCTTCGCGCACTGCGAACAGATAGTCGGTCGCGTCAGAGTTGTACAATTCGGCCAGGAATTGCGTCTCCGGTTTCTGATCCAGCATGGTGGACGAAACGCCATCCAGCGTTTCGATGGCGCGTCTGGCCGTCGAGCAGAGGATCAGGTCGGGGAGGAGGTGGATTGCGCGCATCCGTTTTCCCAGCGCCCTTGCGTCCTCTTGCCCCGATGCGGTGAGCGTGCGGTCAAAATCGGACATGCCGGGCGCCGCCCAGCCAGCTTTTGCATGGCGAAGGAGAAGAAGCCGCGTCATATCACGAAATCCTGATCGATGGCGCTGAAAACGCACCTGAACGGGTTGGAAATGCCCTCAAACTGCGCGATTTCGGCTGCATTTTTCCCTCCGCAATGGCTTTTGAAGCTAAATGCAGACTTTATACGCATCCACAGCCCCGGGTAGAGCGGATTCACTTTTTCCGCTGCATTTAACAAAAGCGTGAAAGAGGCAGCCTTTGTGCTTGTGGTTGTGGAGGTGCGCTAATATATAGGCGCGGGCGAAAAAACATCCCAGGGTGACTCGATGAATGAGCTCAGTAATGCTGAATATGTGCCCACCGAGGACGAGCCCTTCATGAATGATCGCCAACGCTCGTATTTTCGTGCGAAGCTACAGCGTTGGAAGAGCGACATTCTCAAGGAGGCGCGTGAAACCCTCGAGGCGCTACAACAGGAAAACGCCAATCACCCCGATCTCGCAGACCGGGCGTCGTCGGAGACCGACCGTGCAATCGAATTGCGCGCGCGTGACCGTCAACGCAAGCTGATTTCCAAGATTGACGCTGCCTTGCAGCGCATTGAGGAAGGCACCTACGGTTACTGTGAGGAAACGGGGGAGCCGATTTCTCTGAAGCGGCTTGACGCGCGGCCGATCGCTACCTTGTCGATCGAGGCGCAGGAGCGTCATGAGCGTCGTGAAAAAGTTTATCGCGACGACTGACTGGCAGACAAAATAACGATTAGGGCGTTAGCCCAGTTTTGTATGCGCCACGCCGCCGCGGCTGGCGCTTTTTCTTTGCCTGTTTTCCGGTTTGCCGACGCCCGCGCACTTTGGTTTTCGGGCATCAGCTTGGATGTATGGCCTATGGCCTGCCCATCCCGCCTTTGCGCAGAGATCGGGCAAGCGAGACGTTTCTAAAAACCTAGTGCTTCTGTTCCGAGAGTTCTTCCAGAAGCTTGCTCATTTCATCTTCGAGTGTGTGTTCGCTCACCGGCTCTTCGATGTGGTCCCGCCGCGGAGCCTCGTCAGATCGCGTTTCCACGGGAGGATCGTTGCGCGTGGTGGGCATGGCCGCTCGCGGGGCGGATGCGATATGAGTGCGTTCCACATAGCGCTCGTCAGGTTCTGCAGGGCGCACATCTGTCGCTACCCTCTCGGGTGCAGCCGCGCGCAGCGGTGTAGCCATGCCAGCCAGCCGCGCTGGCTCCGGGGCGGTCGCGGAAGGCAGGGTGCGATGGTCGTGGTTCGGCGATACCGGCAACGGCGCTGGCCTCACGGGAATGGGCCGGGGGATGGACCGGCGCTGTGGCGCTTGTTCGCTGAGCGTCGGTGTGCGCTCGGCAATCTGAATGCTGGGCTCCGGCTCCGGTGCAGGCGGCTCCACCTCTCGCCGGGACTCTGCCGGGGCCGGCTCGGGAACCACCCGTTGGCGAGTTTCCGGGCGCTGGCGTGTTTCGGGCCGGGGCATTTCCGGCTCTGGCATTGCGCGCGGAGCCGGCTCACTCTGCCGCTGCGGCGCGACTGGCTCAATCCGCGCTGGGAGCTCTTTCCCGATATTGGCCTCGACGACAATGTCGCTGGGGCCACCGATCAGGATCAGATGTTCCACGTCGTCGCGGCGAACGAGCACAAGACGGCGATGATTGTCGACCGGTGTGGCGTCGGTCACCGCCAGCCTTGGCTGCTTGCCTCTGCCTCCGGAGATGAACGTGCCTGCCGTAAAGCGCCGGTTCACCCGCACGAACACGAGAAGCACTATGGCGATTACAATGAGGATTATGGTCCAAAGGGCCGCAGTCGCGTTTGCTTCTCCAAAAATCCCCACGAGCCAGTCGCGCATTCGTTTACTCCAGTTTCCGTCAGATCAGACAAGGTATGCGTGTCACGCCATGGCAGCAAGCCGCCAGCAAAACTGTGGCCATTCAACAGAACATTTCGGGCAAAGAAAGGCGATTTGCGTTTCGATTACACGTGTGCGCTTGCAGATGGCGGGAGCCCTGATATATCCCGAATGGGTCGGGTTCGCGTGGAAGCCGGCGGGAATTGGGCGCGATAAACGGGAAACGCATGGCCAAGCAGACCGGGGGAGAAATCCACGCAGCACCGATCGTCGACCAGAGTTCGCGACCCGGTGCCATAACGCGGCTAATCATCTTCATTGTCGTACTGACGCTGTCTGCGGTTGCCTTCTCCGTGTTCCGCGACCGGCTGGGCGACCCGTTCCTGCTGGGACTTCTGGGCGTTCTGGCGATGATCGGGGTGGGATTCCTGTTCGCAACGGCGATCGGCTTCGTGCAGGTCGCGCCGCGTTCGGCAGGCAGTGAACTCTCCAGGGCCTTTGTTGATTCCATGGAGGAGGGCCTCGTGGTTGCAGACACCAAGGGCCGCATCCTCTACGCAAACAATGCTTATGCCCAAATGACCGGTGCGACATCAGTTGCCGACGTGAAGACGGTCGATGGTCTGCTTTCAGACAATCCCGAAGCCGCGCCGGTGATCGAGAAGCTCGCCGCCGGTCTGCGCGATGGCCGGGCAGGGGATGGCGAGTTCCGTCTGACCCGTTCGATCCGTCCGGGCGGTGAACTGGGCGCGCGCTGGTACCGCACCTGGGCGCGTATTTTCAAACTGCCGGGATACCGTCAGCCGGTCTCCGCCTGGCAGATTGCCGACATTTCCGAGGAGCGCGCCGAGCAGGAACGCTTCTTCCTCGATCTCCAGAAGGCTATCGATCATCTCGATCACGCGCCGGCAGGCTTCTTCGCTGCCGACCCTGATGGCCGCGTCACCTATATCAACGCGACGCTCGCCGAATGGCTGGGCATCGATCTCGCCAATTTCGTGCCCGGCGCGGTTCGTCTGCCGCAGATCGTTGCCGGCGACGGCATGGCGCTGGTCAACGCTGTGAAGGCCGATCCGGGAACCGCACGCAATGCGGTGATCGATCTCGATCTCTCCACGATGGGCGGCGAGGTTCTGCCGGTGCGCTTCATGCATCGTGTCATGGCAAGCCGCGAAGGTTCTTCCGGTCCGACCCGCACCATCGTGCTCAACCGGCAGGTGGGCGAGGACGCCTCTGCGGATCTGCGCGCTTCCGAGGTTCGCTTCACCCGCTTCTTCAATTCGACGCCGATGGCCATTGCCTCGGTCGACCATGACGGGCGCATTCTGCGCACCAATGCGCCGTTCCTCTCGCTGTTCTCCCAGGTGGTCGACAGCGATGCGATGGAACGCCAGGTGCGTCTCGATGCCGTCATTCACGAGAATGACCGTGAGGCCTTTGCCAACGCTCTGGAACGGGCGAAGCACAGGCAGGCCGAGATTGCCCCCATCGACACCGTTCTGCCCGATGATGCCGAGCGGCATGTGCGCTTCTACGTCAATCCCGTCGTCGATCATGATGGTGCAGAAGGGGCCGAGGAAGCGGCCATCGTCTATGCCGTGGAGACCACCGAGCAGAAGGCGCTCGAAGCGCAGATGGCGCAGAGCCAGAAGATGCAGGCCGTGGGCCAGCTTGCCGGCGGCATCGCGCACGACTTCAACAATGTGCTCACCGCCATCATCATGGCTTCGGACCTGTTGCTGACCAATCATCGCCCGTCCGATCCGTCTTTCCCGGACATCATGAACATCAAGCAGAACGCCAACCGCGCCGCATCGCTGGTGCGCCAGCTTCTGGCTTTCTCGCGTCGCCAGACGCTTCGCCCGGAAGTGCTGAACCTGACCGACGTGCTGGCGGATCTGCGCATGCTTCTGGCGCGTCTGGTCGGCAACGAGGTGTCGCTTTCCATCGAGCACGGACGCGACCTGTGGCCGGTCAAGGCCGATATCGGCCAGTTCGAGCAGGTCATCGTCAACCTGACGGTGAACGCACGCGACGCCATGCCCGAGGGCGGGCAGCTGACGGTGCGCACGCGCAATATCTCGGCCGATGAATGCGCGCAGTTCCCCTATCGCGAGCTGGCAGTCGCAGATTATGTGGCCGTCGAAGTTTCCGACACCGGCACGGGCATTGATCCCGAGACGATCCGCAAGATCTTCGAGCCGTTCTTCACGACCAAGGAAGTGGGCAAGGGAACCGGTCTCGGCCTCTCCATGGTCTATGGCATCGTCAAACAGACCGGCGGTTTCATCTTCTGCGATTCCGAGCTGGGCGAGGGCACGACCTTCCGCATCTTCCTGCCGCGTTACATTCCAAGCGAGGCGGAGAAGGCGGCCGAGGAGGCAAATGCTGCAGCTGAAAATGGCGCCGCCAAGCCAAAGGAAGAAAACCGCGATCTCTCCGGCTCAGCGCGGGTGCTCCTGGTTGAAGACGAGGATGCCGTGCGCATGGGCAGCGTGCGCGCGCTCTCCTCGCGCGGCTACGAGGTGCATGAGGCGAGTTCCGGCGCGGAAGCGCTGGAGATCTTCAACGAGCTCGACGGCAAGGTGGATATCGTCGTTTCCGACGTGGTTATGCCGGAGATGGACGGTCCCACGCTGCTCGGCGAACTGCGAAAGGTGCAGCCGGACATCAAGTTCATCTTCGTCTCCGGTTATGCCGAAGACGCCTTTGCGAAGAACCTGCCGGAAGATGCGCAGTTCGGCTTCCTGCCCAAGCCCTTCTCGCTCAAGCAGCTTGCAACGGTGGTCAAGGAGATGCTGGAGGAAGGCTGAGACCGGCCCGTTTCGGCTCAATCAAAAAAGAAGGGGTGACTGGCAATGTGCCGTCACCCCTTTTTCTTGTCTCAGGCTCTGAAATTCCTGACCCTAGACCGAAACCGTGCGCCTCACACGGTTCTGCGTGCCGAACAGATCGATGTAGCGCTGGATCTCTGCTGGATCGCCGGTTGCCTTTTCCGGGTTGTCCGACAGTTTGACGGCGGGCCGGCCATTGGCCTCGCTCACCTTGCAGACCACGGAAATCGCCTTCAGCCCGTTGATTTCCGTAGGGGCGCAGTCCTCGAAATCATTGGTCAGGTTGGTTCCCCAGCCAAAGGCCATGCGAACCTTGCCCTGGAAGTGGTGGTAAGCCGCCTCGATGGTCTCGACGTCGAGACCGTCGGAGAAGATCAGGAGCTTGTCGCGCGGGTCTTTTCCGTGTCTGCGCCAGAATTCCATGATGCGCTCGCCGCCTTCGATGGGCGGTGCGCTGTCGGGGCGGAAGCCGGTCCAGTCGGCCACCCATGGCGGTGCGTTGCGCAGGAAGGATTCGGTGCCGAAGGCATCCGGCAGGACGATCAGAAGATTGCCGCCATAATAGCTCTGCCAGTCTTCCAGCACCCGGTAGGGGGATTCCAGAAGTTCCCTGTCGGTCTTGGCAAGTGCGGCCAGAACCATGGGCAGTTCATGCGCATTGGTGCCGAGCGCTTCCAGATCCGTGTCCATCGCCAGAAGCACGTTGGATGTGCCGGTGAAGGAATCGCCGATCCCCTCTTTCAGGGCTTCCACGCACCAGCGCTGCCAGAGGAACGAATGGCGGCGGCGTGTGCCGAAATCGGAAATCTTGATTTCCGGCAGCTTTTTCAGCCGCTCCACCTTGGACCACACCTTGGCCTTTGCGCGGGCGTAAAGCACATCCAGCGCGAAGGGGCCAAGCGAACGCATGGCCGCGCGCGAGCGCAGCTCGTTGATGATGGTCAGCGCCGGGATTTCCCACATGGTGGTTTCCATCCAGCGGCCATGGAAATGCAGTTCATACTGCCCGTCGCGGCGGGTGAGTTCGTATTCCGGGAGCCGGAAATCGGCCAGCCATTTGAGGAATTCCGGCTGGAAGATCTGCTTGTGGCCGTAGAACGTGTTGCCGGCGAGCCAGATCATCTCCTTCTTGGTGAAGCGGATGGCGCGCGCATGGTCCAGCTGTTCGCGCAGCTCGCCCTCATCGATCTCGTCTGCCAGAAGAACCGTCTTGTTGCGGTTGATCAGCGAGAACGTCGCGTCGACCTTCGGATAGAGGCCCCAGATCATCTGCAGCATGAGCAGCTTGTAGAAATCCGTGTCCAGCAGGCTGCGGCAGATCGGGTCTACCTTCCAGGCGTGGTTGTAAACGCGTCGCGCGATATCGGTTTTCGGCATGGTATGCGTGTATCCTGCGAGTAAAGGCCACCGTTTCGCGGCATTCGTTCGGTTGGGCAGACCACAACGGCAGGCCACGATTGTCAACGACTACGTGATCCACTTTCGCGATCTTGCGACGAAAACCACACATGAATTCAACGACAAGTCGTTGAAGTTCAGTCAGGCCCCATGGCCGGATCGGGCGTGGTTAATCGCCCGTTAACGAAAGGGGCGAACACTGATTGCCGGGAGGAGCCCAAGGAGGTGACGATGTTCAACTCTGGATCCACCCACTATGGCCGGTCACTGGCCGGTGCATTTGCCCTGATCACTTTCATCATGTGCCCGTATCCTGCCGAGCCCCATGAGGCTCCGACCGGATGGCGCTACCCCTATGCCTGTTGCTCGGACCGGGACTGCCGCACCGTCTCCGATGCAGCGGTGACCGAAGGCCCGGAAGGCTATGTCATCAAGGTGACAGGCGAGGTTCTGCCTTACACCGACAGGCGCGTGCGCAACTCGCCGGATGGCGTGTTCCACTGGTGTTCGATGGCCGGTCAGGAAAACAGCCGCACCATCTGCCTGTTCGTGCCGCCCCGCGCATTCTGAAAGGACCGTGCTGCACCGCCTAAAGCGGGATGTTGTCGTGCTTCTTCCAGGGGTTCTGGAGGTCCTTGTTGCGCAGCATTCTGAGCGCGCGGGCGATGCGCTGCCTGGTCGAGTGGGGCATGATGACTTCGTCCACATAGCCCCGCTCGGCGGCCACGAAGGGGGAGAGAAAGCGATCCTCATACATCTTCGTGTGCGCCGCGATTTTTTCGGGATCGTCGATGTCCTTGCGGAAGATGATCTCGACCGCGCCCTTTGCGCCCATCACCGCGATCTGCGCGGAAGGCCAGGCATAGTTGATGTCGCCGCGCAGATGTTTTGACGCCATCACGTCATAAGCGCCACCAAAGGCCTTGCGGGTGATGACGGTGATCTTCGGCACCGTGGCCTCCGCATAGGCGAAGAGCAGCTTCGCGCCGTGTTTGATCAGACCGCCATATTCCTGCGCGGTGCCGGGCAGGAAGCCTGGAACATCGACGAAGGTGACGATCGGGATGTTGAAGCAGTCGCAAAAGCGCACGAAGCGGGCAGCCTTGCGCGAAGCGTCGGAATCGAGAACGCCCGCCAGCACCATGGGCTGGTTTGCCACAAAGCCCACCGTGCGGCCCTCGACACGCCCGAAGCCGGTGACGATGTTTTTGGCGAAGGACGCCTGAATCTCGAAGAAATCCGCCTCGTCGCAGGTCTTCAGAATGAGTTCGCGAATGTCATAGGGCTTGTTCGCATTGTCGGGCACCAGCCGGTCGAGCGAATGATCCGCCTCGGTCACCGACTGGAAGCACTCCACTTCCGGCAGTTCCGCCGTGTTCGATGTGGGCAGGAAGTCAATCAGGCGGCGCATCTGCAAGAGCGCCTCCACATCATTGTCATAAGCGCCGTCGGCGATGGACGACTTGACCGTATGCACCGATGCGCCACCGAGCTCTTCTGCCGTCACGGTCTCGTTGGTCACGGTCTTCACCACGTCCGGACCGGTCACGAACATGTAGGACGTATCGCGCACCATGAAGATGAAATCGGTCATGGCGGGGGAGTAGACGTCACCGCCGGCGCATGGGCCCATGATGACAGAAATCTGCGGAATGACGCCGGAGGCGAGCACATTGCGCTGGAAGATCTCGGCATAGCCGCCGAGTGCCGCCACGCCCTCCTGGATGCGCGCGCCGCCGGCATCGTAGAAGCCGATGATGGGTGCGCGATTCTTCAGGGCCATCTCCTGAACCTTGACCACTTTCTCCGCATGCGCCTCTGAAAGAGACCCGCCGAACACGGTGAAATCCTTGGCGAAAACGAAAACCGTGCGGCCGTTGACCGTGCCCCAGCCGGTCACCACGCCATCACCCGAGATGCGGCTCTTTTCCATGCCGAAATCTGTGGAGCGGTGCTCGACGAACATGTCGAATTCTTCAAAAGAGCCTTCATCGAGGAACGCCTCGATGCGCTCGCGCGCCGTCAGCTTGCCCTTGGCGTGCTGGGCGTCGATGCGCCTTTGGCCTCCGCCTTCACGCGCAGCGGCGCGGCGGCGTTCCAGCTCGAGAAGAACCTCTTTCATGCTTGTCTCCCCCAAAGGCGATAAACGGTTCTCATGCTGGTAGCATGGCCGCATCGACAGGCAAATACGCCGTGCGTCCTAGATGACGCACGGCGCGTTTGCAGATTTTACCAGCTGCCCGTGTTTTCCATGGAAGCCCAGGGCTCCATCGGCTCCTTCGCACCGCCTTTCTGCAGCAGTTCGATGGAGATGCCGTCGGGCGAGCGCACGAAGGCCATGCGGCCATCGCGCGGCGGGCGGTTGATGGTGACGCCGGCCTTCATCAGGCTGTCGCACAGGGCGTAAATGTCGTCGACCTCATAGGCGAGGTGGCCGAAATTGCGCCCGCCATCATAATCTTCCGGATCCCAGTTATAGGTCAGCTCCAGCAATGGAGCGTGCTCGTCGGCAGCGCGCGCGCCGTCGGCGGGAGCGGAGAGGAACACCAGCGTGTAGCGGCCCTTTTCGCTCTCGGAACGGCGCACTTCGGTGAGGCCGAGCTTGTTGCAGTAGAAGTCGAGCGATGCGTCGATATCCTTGATACGGACCATCGTGTGCAGGTAGCGCATGTTTCCTCTCGCTTGCTGGTTTACGTATGCGGTACGGGCATCCTACCCGCGCCATCCGGCAATGTTGCACGTTAACCAATTGTGCCGCACTGCCGAAGACCTTCAAATCCAGTTGTTTTCACCTGTTGTTGAAAATCAGAAACTGGGTCTTGCTATGCCACAAAGCGCAAATGCTATCTTCGAACTACACAGTGAGTCGGGCGGACTTGAAAAAAAGGCTTGATGGGATGGACGACAAGTCCTCGACAACCAAGAGGTACGAGGCTGGCGGTACGGCGCCAACGGCGGATGACGCTACGGAAGCCATTGAGCTGGTGGAGATCACCGGCGCGATCAAGTGGTTTGACGTGGCGAAGGGCTATGGCTTTATCCTCCCGGACGACGAAGAGCATGGAGATGTGCTACTTCACGTAACCTGCCTGCGCAAGGACGGCTTCCAGACGGCGCTGGAAGGCGCCCGGATCGAATGCCTCGCCCGACAGGGCGACAAGGGCCTTCAGGCCTTCAAGGTCGTTTCTATCGACCTGTCGACTGCGGTGCACCCGAGTGAGGATCAGGAGCCTCGGACGCATGTCACGGTGGCTGCGGAAAGCGGTCTGGAGCGTGCACTCGTCAAATGGTTCAACCGCACCAAGGGGTTCGGCTTCCTGACCCGCGGCGAGGGGACCGAGGATATTTTCGTCCACATGGAAACGCTGCGCCGCTACGGCGTGACGGAACTGCGCCCCGGCCAGGTTGTGCTGGTGCGCTTCGGGCGCGGTGAAAAAGGCCTTATGGCTGCCGAAGTCTACCCCGATCTTGGCACGCTGAATGCCGCGCACTGATCATTGCGCGGCCCTTTTCACGAGAGTGCCGCCAATGTCGCATTTTTCCTTCCAGCCGGTTGAGGCTTTTCGTTCGTTGAGCCAGCGTGTCCTGCAGGCGTTTCTCGCGTCTGTTTTCCTGATTTTTCTCGCCGCTGTCGCTTCTGCGCAGGGATCGGCCATGCGCCTGCCGGTCGATCCTGAGCCGCTTGTCGCGGTCACGGCGGCGGGCGAGGTGCGTTTCGACATTGAAATCGCCGACGAGGCGCATGAGCGCCAGCGTGGGCTCATGTTCCGTCAATCCATGCCGCAGGATCGCGGCATGCTCTTCATCTTCCCGGCAGAGGGCCGTCAGGGGTTCTGGATGCAGAACACACCGCTGCCGCTTGATCTTCTTTTCGTGGCGGCTGATGGCACGGTTCGGGCGATTGCGCCCGGCACGCCGTTCTCCACCGCTTCCATCTCGCCGGACGTCGAATCCCAATTCGTGCTTGAACTGGTCGCCGGAACCGCGCAGAAGACGGGGATCGAGGTCGGTGACCGTTTGCGCCATCCGCGCATAGAGGCCGCCGGCGCCCAATAGTCAGCAAGGGCGATTTTCCGGAAAATGAAGTCTTTCCTCCATGACGGGTTCGAGCTCGCTTTCATTGATGAAGGCCAGGGCGATCCCATTCTCCTCATTCACGGCTTTGCCTCCACGCATTTCGTCAACTGGGTTGCGCCGGGCTGGGTGAAGACCCTGCGGGATGCGGGCTTCCGCGTCATCGCGATCGACAATCGCGGCCACGGAAAATCTGCCAAGAGCCATGACAAGGCGGATTACACGCCCGGTAAGATGGCGGGTGATGCAGCCGCTCTGCTCGATCATCTGGGCATCGGGAAGGCGCATGTGATGGGCTATTCCATGGGCGCGCGCGTCTCCGCTTTTTTGGCGCTTGAGCACCCCGAGAAGGTCGCCACGCTCATCCTTGGCGGGCTTGGGCGCGGCATGATTGACGGCGTTGGAGAGTGGGACGAGATCGCCGAAGCGCTTCTTGCCGACGATCCGGAGAGCATCACCTCCGAGCGCGGCCAGATGTTCCGCAAATTCGCCGATCAGACAAAGAGCGACCGCATTGCGCTCGCCGCCTGCATCGCCACGTCCCGCGAACTCCTGACCGCCGAAGACGCCGCGACGATTGCCCAGCCGACGCTGGTTGCCGTTGGCACCGTCGATGACATTGCCGGTTCGCCTGAAGGGCTGGCCGATCTGTTGCCTAACGGCACGGCATTTGCGATTGAAAGACGGGACCACATGCTGGCGGTGGGCGACCGGACATTCAAGGCGCGCGCGCTGGCGTTTCTGGAGGAGCACCCTCTTGATCGAACGTAAGGCGATTTCCTTTGTCGGGGCCGAAGGCAACAGGCTGACCGGCGATATCTGGGATGGCGGCGGGCAGCCCGTCGTTTTCCTGCATGGCGGCGGGCAGACACGGCGCGCCTGGGATGCCACGGCGCGTGAGGTTGCCGAGCGCGGCATGCGCGCCATCTCGGTGGACCAGCGCGGCCATGGCGAGAGCGCGTGGGTCGAAAGCGGCCGCTACGGATTTCACCATTATGGCGAGGATGCCGCTGCCATCTTCCGTCAGGTCCATGAGCAGTTTCACATCAGGCCATCAGCCGTTGGCGCGTCGCTTGGCGGTCTGGCGTCCCTGACAGCGGAGATGCGGGACGGGCCGCTTCTTGATGCGCTCGTGCTTGTCGACATCACGCCGCGCCTCGATCCCAAAGGGGTGAACAAGATCCAGGGTTTCATGGGCGCGCGCATGGAAGAGGGCTTCGCATCGCTTGAAGAGGCTGCCGATGCAATCGCCGCCTATCTGCCGCACCGCGCGCCGCGTCGCTCGCTGGAGGGCCTGCGCAAGAATCTGCGGCAGGATGAGGATGGCCGCTATCGCTGGCACTGGGACCCCGCCTTCATCAAGGGGGCCGAGAGCATCAATTATGGTGCGGAAGCGCTGATGCAGGAGCTGCTTGCGGGCCTGCCGCAATTGAGCCTGCCGGTGCTTTTGGTGCGTGGCATGCGTTCGGAACTGGTGCAGGAAGCGCATGCCCGGGAGTTCGTTTCCCTTGCGCCTGCGGCTTCCTATGTGGATGTCGGCGGGGCCGGGCACATGGTGGCCGGCGACCGCAACGATGTTTTCGCAACCGAGATCCTGAAGTTCCTGTGCCGCGACGAGGCGGCCTAGAGCATTTCGCGGTCAGGCCGGTCAGCGTCCTGCAAAATGGGGCGGCCGGCGTTCGCGAAATGCGCGCCGGCCTTCCGCATAATCCGCACTTTCGAACGTGACGTCGCCGAGCGCCTGAGCGCGTTCGGCTTCCTGCGTGTTGCAGGTCAGAGCCGCCGAAATCGAAACCTTCGATGCGCGGATGGAAAGCGGGGCATTGCGGGCAATGGTTGCTGCAAGGTCCGTGGCCCGGCTGATCAGCACGTCAGAAGGCACGACCTCCAGCAGGAACCCGCATTCGCGGGCGCGCGCCGCATCGATCCGCGCGCCGGAAAAGGTGAGGTAGCGCGCCATCTGTGCGCCTGCCGTGGCCACGATGTCGCCCATCGCCTCCACCGGATAGGCAAGGCCGAGCCGCGCTGCCGGTACTGAAAAGAGCGCATCGGGCGAGGCTATCCGCAGGTCGCAGGCCGCAGCAAGGCCAAAGCCGCCGCCGAAGCAGACACCGGAGATAGCCGCAATGGTCGGCAGATGCGTGTTGCGAATGGCTGCAAACGCGCCGGCATTCAGCATTTCGTAGCTGCGCGCGGTTTCCGCATCGCGCCGCACCGTGTCGAACTCGGAAACATCCGCGCCCGCGCAGAAATTGTCGCCCGCGCCGCGCAGAAGCAGAACGCGCACCGTGTCGTCGGCCTCCAGTTCACCGACCAGATCGATCATCGATCGCCACATGGCCTGTGACATCGCGTTCATCTTTGCTTCCCGGGAGATCAGAATGGTCGCGATGCCATTCGAGCGGGAAACACGTAAACCTGCCTCATTTTGCTGCGATTGGACCGTCATGCATCAATTTTCCTGTAGCTGCTGTCACAGTTTTTTGCGGTTCAATTACCTTGGCTTCTGACGTATGTTTGGCTTTAAGGCAAGGTTAGGCCTCTGGCGGAGAAATCGATGAACGCTCGCAATGCTATCCGTGAACGCAGTTCCGGCAAAAGCGCGCCTCAACCGGTGGACCCGATCTGGTACGCGGTCCGTGAAGAGGCTGAGGCCGCTGTCGCCAATGATCCGCTGCTTGCGGCCTTTCTCTATGCGACGATCCTCAATCATGACGATCTGGAAAGCGCGGTCGTGCACCGGGTCGCCGAGCGGCTCGATCATCCCGACATGGGCGCGGACCTGATCCGCCAGACTTTCCACGCCATGCTCAATGCCGAGCCTGAATGGCGCACCACGGTGCGTGTGGACATTCAGGCCTATTACGACCGCGATCCGGCCTGCGACCGTTTTCTGATGCCGGTGCTCTATTTCAAGGGCTTCCACGCCATCCAGACCCATCGTCTGGCACACTGGCTTTGGAAGGAGGGACGCAGGGATTTCGCGCTCTACCTGCAAAGCCGCTCGTCGGCCGTCTTCCAGACGGACATCAATCCCGGTGCGCGGATGGGCAAGGGCATCTTCATCGACCATGCAACCGGCGTGGTCATCGGTGAGACGGCGGTTGTCGAAGACGATGTGTCCTTATTGCATGCGGTGACGCTGGGCGGCACCGGCAAGGAAACGGGCGACCGGCACCCGAAAATCCGCCATGGCGTGCTGATCGGCGCTGGAGCGAAGATCCTCGGCAATATCGAGGTCGGCCATTGCGCACGGGTTGCGGCGGGCTCTGTCGTGCTGAACGATGTGCCGGCTGCCAAGACCGTTGCCGGCGTGCCGGCGCGTGTCGTTGGTGAGTCGGGCTGCAGCGAGCCGTCCCGCTCCATGGACCAGATCCTGCACGGTCAGTCCTGAGCGCGTCTGCGGCGCTCATTCAGCTCATCTCTATTTTGTCAGGGCAGGGAGGTTTCCCGGCATCACGACTGGTGACTGTTCGCAGCAAAAACGTCTGTTGACCCGCAGAGGCTTTACGGCTGAAATCCCGGTTTCAGGGTTTACAGTGGCGCTGGCCTCATGTCAGAAGCGCCGCGATCACAGCAGGGCTACCGGGTGTTCGTACGGATATCCGGCGGGTCTGCATCAAATCTGAAGCTGTGCGTCGTGCTGTCCCGAAACCGGTCCGGTTTCACACGATGCGCCAGGCACTGGAGATGTTTCTTGAAGCCCGAAGAGATCCGAAAGCTCGAAGCGTATTTCAAACGTACCTTCAACAATGATGCGCTGACCGTGAAGGCGCGTCCGCGCAAGGACGATTCCTGCGAGCTTTATCTTGGTGACGAGTTCCTCGGCATCGTCTTCAAGGATGAGGAAGAGGGAGAGCTCTCCTACAATTTCTCGATGGCCATTCTCGACATCGACCTCTGAGCCGTTTTGGCCAGAAGCACGCAGGCGCCCCTGGCGCGGCGGCGTGAATTCGAAAGCCCGTATGCGCTGTCGCATGCGGGCTTTTTTCTGTCAAAGGGGGCTTACAGCGGGGTCTTGATGTGCTCTGCGACCTTCCGGCGAATGTCCTTGTCCAGAAGCCGCCACTGGCCGAGCAGCGAGGCGGGAAAGCGGTAGGTCATGCTCAGCCGGTTTCCCAGGTTGATGTCGCGTTCGCACGGCGCGAGCGCCTCCCGCGCCGCAGTTCCTGTCAGGCAACGCGCCACGAAAGGTTCTTCCCCCGGTTCTGAAGCCGAAACCGCAAGCACTTCGCCCTCATAGCCGGAGCCCTGTTTGAAGCGGTGAAAGCGAATGCTCTCCGGTCCGCCAACCGAGTGCGCCTCGATCACCTGCCGGTAGACGGGTTCAAGGCGGTTGCTCATGTCGCGCGACATCATCTGTTCCTCGAATGTCACAAACAGGATGCGTCGCGAACCGTCCACATGGTTGAAATAATCGCTTCGGTCAGGCGAATAGCCCTCGAGTTCGGGCCAGACCATATAGACATCCAGGCGCTGTCTCACGCCATCCTGCCGTGCAGCCTTGAAGCGGATCATGTTTTCCGGAAATGTCAGCACATTGTTGCCGATGACGATCTCGCGCGGCTTCATGGACGCGGTGTGACCGGCTTCCGACAGCGTGTCTCCATACCACTGGCCGACAAACAGGATGCCGATGGAAAGCGCCAGCAGCAGCAGAAAGAACTGAAACACACGGCGCGCAAACCGGTTTCGTTGCACGGCGGCAGATGTGTTGGCAGCGCTGATGTCGTTTTCGGTCGCCAGTTTCAGATCCTCGCTTGTGTCTCGATACGGGACACGGGAATCGGCACAAAGTTTGCCTCAAAGGTTGTATTGACCTTGGGTTCTTATGGTAAATGGAGCGTAAAGACATGGTCCATATCTGGCTTTGCGGGGCGGCGTTTGTCGCCGGACTTGTCTTTTGCGGTCTCTTTTCAAGTCTCTTTGAGCTTCTGACCGGCAGGCGTGTGCGCTTCCAGTCGCCCTTCATCGTTCGTCGGCGTGTTTTGCGATCCCTCGCGGTCATGCTGTGCGTGGGACCGGTCGTTTTCCTGCGTGAAGCGCTCGCAAGCCACAGGCAGAGGCTGATCGGGCATGGCGCGCTGGCGGGTGCGGCTTTCACGTCCGGATTATGGGTGACGGCGACCGGTGTGGTTGTTATCGAGGTGGTGCTGGCTGTCGGGCGGATTTGAAGTGGCGAAATGCAGATTCTGATTCCCGCCCGCGTGTTGTAGTGTGCCGCCTTAATCTACCGGGAGTTTTTCATGCCGATTTATGCGTTGGAGGGCGTGAGCCCGCAGTTCGAGGACAGGGACACAAACTGGATTGCGCCGGACGCCTCGCTGATCGGGCGTGTGCGGCTCGGACGCAATGCGGGTGTCTGGTTCGGCGCTGTCCTGCGCGGTGACAATGAGCTGATCGATATCGGCGAAGACACCAACATTCAGGAACATTCCGTGCTTCACACGGATATGGGCTTTCCGCTGGTCGTGGGGCGCGGCTGCACGGTCGGGCACCGCGCGATCCTGCATGGTTGCCGGATCGGCGAAAACAGCCTGATCGGAATGGGCGCGGTGGTGCTCAATGGTGCCGAGATCGGCAGGAACTGCCTGGTCGGGGCCGGCGCGCTCGTCACCGAGAACAAGAAATTTCCCGATAATTCGCTGATCGTCGGTTCGCCTGCCAAGGTCGTGCGTGAACTGGATGAGGAAGCGGTGCGCGGGCTCCGCTGGTCTGCCGATCACTATGTGAAGAACGGTCAGCGCTTTTCTGTGGAGCTGAAGGAAGTCTGAGTTCCCGAAAAAGGTGGAGCCGACCCATGGGGTGGGCCGGCTCCTGACCCGGTCGTTGGGGACGGGGAGGTGGGGACTCGACCGGGTGTCCCGCAACGGATGCCGCCGGTCCGAAGATCGGGAGCGCGGCGTTCTCCGTTGGTGTTCAGAAAGACATGGGCGCGTTCACTGGATTGCGCCCATACATGTTGTTGAAAGATCAGCGGCTCGAAGCGACGCTGCCAACGGCGACGGGCTGTCCGTTGTTGATGTTGACCCACTTGCCCGAATGCGAAGCGGCCTGGCGCTTGAGATAGGTGTAATCCGTATCGCCCCACAAAGAGACGCGGGCTTCCAGATTATCGAGAATGAAATCGCCCATATTGGTGACCACGGTCAGAACGGCATGGCCGTCGCCATTGGGCTGGCGCACCACCGTGATCAGCAGATTGCCGGCAGGCACGCCGGCTGCCATCAGGCGGCGGCGCTTCTCGAGAACATAGTCCTCGCAGTCGCCATAGGCCGTCGGGTAGGACCAGTACTCTTCCACGCCCCACATTTCCATGTCGGTGCGCGGCAGAACCGTTGAGTTCACCGCATTGTTGACGTCGATCATGGCTTTCCACATCTCGCGCGTCAGCTTCACCGGGCGCGGGCGCGCCGTTGTCTGGTTGCACTCTACCGGCTCGCGCTGGCAAAGTTCATAGTGACCGATCGGCTGGCTGGTAAAGCCACCGGTCTTCATGAAATTGGGTGTGGCGAACGCCCCCGTGGTGAACGCCCCGAATGCAAGTGCGGCGGCCGCGATCAGCCGTGCGCTCTTTGAATGCCCCATAGTCTTGTCTCCCCGTTTGAGAGGACAATGACACAGGGGAATTTATTCCAGGCAAAAGTGCGAAGTATAAATCGCGCTAAATTCTATTTGTATTTTGATCTAATCAATATAAAAATCGAATTATATTTGAATAAAATTTGTCTAAAATTGTAATGAAATTCGAAGGCGTCACGGCGCTCGGTTCGCGCCGCACTTCACGGGCGGATCGACGATGGAGAGGAGAGCGGCATGAATGGTGTGAAGGCTCTGGTGTTCGATGTATTCGGCACGGTGGTGGACTGGCGCGCAGGTGTGGCGCGCGAGGCGGCAGAGTTTCTGCAGCGTCATGGGGCAGGGGGCGTTGATCCGGCAGCATTCGCGGATTTGTGGCGGGCGCGTTATCAGCCGGCCATGGAGGAGGTGCGAAGCGGTCGGCGGCCCTTTGTGCGGCTCGATGTCCTGCATCGGGAAAATCTGGAAGTGATCCTTCCGGATGTCGGCGTAGACCCTTCGCACGTTCCCGCGTACGAACTGGATGCGCTGAACCGCGCATGGCACCGGCTCGATCCCTGGCCCGATGTGCTGGCGGGGCTTGCGCGCCTCAAGACGCATTACATCATCGCGCCGCTCTCCAATGGCAATGTTCTTCTCATGCTGAACATGGCCAAGCGCGCCGGCCTGCCGTGGGACGCCATTCTGGGCGCGGAGGTCGCGCAGGCCTACAAGCCCGCGCCGGAAGCCTATCTGCGCACCGCCGATATTCTGGGGCTTGAGCCCGGGGAGGTCTGCATGGTGGCGGCACACAACAGCGATCTGGCCGCCGCCAGCGCCTGTGGACTCAGGACGGCTTTCGTTGCGCGTCCGCTGGAATATGGCAGCGGATCTTCACGCGATCCTGTCGCAGAACGGGACTGGGATGTGATCGTCTCGGATTTTGCAGAGCTGGCGACGCGGATGGGCGCTTAGGCCGCTGTTACGAATGCAGCGGTCAGGCTTCCGTCGGCAGCGAGAACTCTGCTTCCAGCGCCTGACGGTTCTGGATGCTTGCAAATTCGATGGCGACGCCATCGTCGAAATGGCGCACCACCTGTCCGCGCATCGTGCCAAGATGAACCTGCGTTCCGCGTTCAGGCCGCACTTCGCTCTCCACGGCTGCGCCGGAAAGAGACAGGTCGATGATGCGGCAGCGATATTCGCGGCCGTCCGGCAGGCGCAGAACGCTGATCGGGTTGCGCGGTGCGATACGCTCATGACGGCGATCTTCCGGCAGATCCAGCTCGTGCTTGTTGGCAAGCCATGTGAGCTGGGCTGCGAGTTTGTCGCGCTTGCGCTCGGAGGCAACCACCGTCATGGCGAAACCGTCGCGGTTGACGCGGATCACTTCGCCTTCAATGCGGCCGATATGATCGAGATAGGCAATCACGCGCTCGCCCTGCCTGCCCGAATGCTGTGCGATCAGGCAAACGTCGCCCGGTGACATGTCTGTCACCCGGCAGGGGTGTTCGCTGCGATCCTCAAGCATGAAGCGGCCATAGATCGACACCTTGACGCGCTGAAAGCTGCGTCTTTCATCGTCTGATGGGGATCGGTTGATCGCCGCTCTCATCGTGTCTTGCGCCCTTCGATCTGAAGATTCCAGCTGGCCCATGGGGCAGCGAGACACTACGCCTGATCCGTTAATAAGCGGTAAGGAGCAACTATTCGTTGCGCCCGCCGTCGAAAACCACAAGATGGCGGAAGCGGCGGCCCTGGCCGGGTTCGATGAGGCTGTCGGTGATGGAGCGGCGCTCCGGCACCAGTGGCGGCACCTGGACGGCTGGCCGGTTCTTCAGGAGGGAGGGCTCGCGGTCGGCGTCGATGATCCGCAGCGAGGTGACTTCACATTCCACGATTGGTTCTGCGCCAAGCCAGAAAGGCTTGTGGCAGGCCAGCAGCGAGCCCATGGCGCGCGGGCTTTCCATGCCGCCTTCAAGCGGCAGAAGCAGAAGCTCGAAGGCTGCGGCATCGCCGCTCCTGTTGCGTCCCGCAAAGGAAAGAACCACCACGGATTTCATGTCGAACACGCTGCGCGCAAGCTTGCCGACCACGGCCTGATCACGGCCCGGCCACAGGGAGGCGAAGGAGAGGCCCTTCAGTTCCTTTCCGAATGTGGCGCACAGCCGGGTGCCGGCGAGGCGGAACACGGCTTCGCCGCGCGCATCGCGTTCCAGAATGAACGTATCGGCCAGCAGTGTCTTGATCTCTGCCGGCTCGACTTCCGTGCGCCTGGGGGCCGGACGGTTGCCACGCAACCTGTTCCAATATTGGAACAACGTCACCGAACCATCATGTTTCATGCCTCTTGGCTCCTTACTCTCGGCCCGGGCCTGTCCCATAGGCGGACAGGTGCAGGCATTTTCAATAGCGACATGTGGATGGGTGCAGGATGCGTGCCAAAGCGATGGGGGTTGTTCGCGCAGCCGCTCTGTTAGGGTTAACAAAGGGTTTAGATTGCGCGGGTTTCGGGCCGGTGGCAGTGTCCGGCCGTTAGCAAGACCGAATCAACCAGATCGCCATGCGCCCACGTGGACGCCTGAAGGACGATCTGAATGATTGAGGGAGTAGCGGGGGCGCCCGATGCTCCAACTGACGGGCCGGGGCCGGTCTTTCACACGAAAGCCGGAGTGGGGGCTCGACCAGGCCGTTCAGGTTCATCCTGAGCGGCTTTTTTCTTTTCCGCGGGTCTGCTACGCAAAATCATGAACAGAGATGAAGAGCGGGCGATTCCTGAAGCGGAATCCGAAAATGGGTTTGAGCGGAACGGCGGTGATGGCAGGGAGCCAGTGTTCAACCTGGCACCGGCAGTTACGGTCCTCGGCCTGATCTGCGTTGCAATTTTTGCCATCGAGACATTCTGGATGAGCATTGATCAGCAGGTCTGGCTGATGGTGCATTTCGCGTTTCTGCCGATCCGCTATAGCGGGCAGTTTGCGCTCGACGCTTACGCTTTCATCAGCCCCGTCACCTATTCCTTCCTGCATGGAAGTTGGGGGCATCTTCTGGTCAACATGATCTGGCTTGCCGCCTTCGGGTCTCCGCTTGCCAACCGCATCGGAAGCGCGCGTTTCGTCCTGTTCTGGGTGGCAGGCGCGCTTGCCGCTGTCGGGCTGCATTACCTGCTCTATCCATCCTCGGCAGTGCCGCTTGTTGGCGCATCCGGCTCCATTTCCGCGATGATGGGGGCTGCAGCCCGCTTTGCGTTCCGGGTGGATCGGCGTCAGCCCAAGCCGGCCTTCACCGGGCCGGTGCTTCCTGTCTCCCTGGTCGTGAAATCGCGCAGCGTCGTGGTGTTCCTTGGCGTCTGGATGGTGGCCAATGTGGTGACGGGCCTGATGAGCGGCACCGTGGTCAACGGTCCCCAGATCGCCTGGGAAGCCCATATCGGCGGTTTTCTCCTGGGTTTCTTTGGCATCCAGTTCTTTGATCGCCCGCCCGCGCGGCGTCAGGCCCATTTCCCTTCCTGATTTCCGGCCACGCGCATAAGCATTCGTCTACTTGCAAAGCGCTCTTTCACGGCGCAACATTGCCCTGTTGCCAGAAGAAGGAGATTGCCATGACGGTGAAGGCCATTCTGGACGCCAAAGGGCGCAATGTGGTCACCATCGGTCCGGACAGGAGGCTGGCGGAGGCCGCCCAGCTTTTGTCCGAACGCGGTATCGGTGCCGTCGTTGTGACGGAGCCCGACGGGCGTATCGCAGGTATATTGTCGGAGCGCGATATTGTGCGCGTGATCGGGCGCGATGGCGCGGACATGCTTGAACAGCCAGTTTCTGCGGTCATGACCGCAAAAGTTCGCCGCTGCCATGAGCAGAACACGGTCAACGAGGTCATGCAGATCATGACCGAAGGCCGTTTCCGGCACCTGCCGGTGGAAGAGAACGGCAAGATTGCCGGCATCATCTCGATCGGCGATGTCGTGAAAAAGCGCATCGAGGAGGTCGAGCGCGAGGCCGAAGACATTCGCAGCTACATCGCGACCGCCTGAAAAGACGGAGGCTGCCTTTCGGCAGCCTCTTTTGTTTTAACGGTTATCGAGCTGTGAGCGGACCAGTTGAAGGCCGCGGCGCGTGATGCGGTAGGGACCGCTGTTGCGCGACTGGATTGCCCGTTTGCGTTTGATTTTTCTGAACAGTGTCAGGTCTAGGCCGGGAAACTGCCAGCCGTCACGTGTGATGCAGTTCAGTTCGAGAATCTGGCCTTGCTCGTCCTTTTCGATGACGATCCGGCCGCCCTGCGCCAATATGTGCAGGATGCGCTGCTCTGCGCGCGAAATATCCATATCTTGAAGTCCTGGAAAACCACTGGCGCGAACCAATGGGAAAACCACCGGCCAAATGGCCGGCAAACATCGCTGCGCCGCCTTGCGATGGCGCAGGGTTTCAAGGTTTTCTCGCCCCGACCCTGTGTTGGTTCAGGTTCGGGGCCCTACCGGGCCTCAAGATAGTTGGACATAAAAACTCCGTTGATGTTGCATTTCATAACGCAAACTGTGGCCGGAATAAAGCGCTTGGCTTGCCACGCGGGTATGTTTGGTCTAGCGAATGCGGCAGTCCATTCCGAACCATCCGACTGCACGGCACCGTGAAACCATGACACTCATCGATACACGCACGCCCGATCCCAAGCGTTTCATCTCCGGCGCTACCGGCGACTGGGAAATCATCGTCGGCATGGAGATCCATGCCCAGGTAACGTCTGAAGCAAAGCTGTTCTCCGGCGCTTCGACGACTTTCGGTGCTGCCCCCAATGCGAATGTCTCCCTCGTGGATGCGGCCATGCCCGGCATGCTGCCCGTCATCAACGAGGTCTGCGTCAAGCAGGCAATCCGCACGGGCCTTGGCCTGAAAGCGCAGATCAACCTGCGCTCGGTCTTCGACCGCAAGAACTATTTTTATCCGGACCTGCCGCAGGGCTACCAGATTTCGCAGTTCAAGCAGCCGATCGTCGGCGAGGGCAAGGTGACGGTATCCGTCGGCCCCGCCAAGGACGGCTCGTTTGAGGAAATCGAAGTGGGCATCGAGCGCCTGCATCTGGAGCAGGATGCCGGCAAATCGATGCACGACCAGCATCCCACCATGTCCTATGTGGATCTCAACCGCTCGGGCGTCGCGCTCATGGAGATCGTCTCCAAGCCCGATATCCGTTCTGCGGACGAGGCCAAGGCGTTCCTGACCAAGCTGCGCACCATCCTGCGTTATCTGGGCACCTGCGATGGCAACATGGACGAAGGCTCCATGCGCGCCGACGTGAACGTGTCCGTGCGCCGGCCGGGCGGTGAATTCGGCACGCGCTGCGAGATCAAGAATGTGAACTCGGTGCGTTTTGTCGGTCAGGCAATCGAATCGGAAGCCCGTCGCCAGATCGCGATTCTCGAGGATGGCGGTTCCATCGATCAGGAGACCCGCCTGTTCGATCCGGCCAAGGGTGAGACGCGCTCCATGCGCTCCAAGGAAGAAGCGCACGATTATCGCTACTTCCCCGATCCGGATCTGGTGCCGCTGGAATTCGATCAGGCCTATGTGGATGCGCTTGCAGCCGACCTCACGGAGCTGCCGGATGAGAAGAAGGCGCGTTTCATCGAAGCCTTCGGCCTGTCCGAGTATGACGCTTCGGTCCTGATTGCCGAGAAGGCTACGGCAGACTTCTTCGAGAAGGTTGCAGAGGGACGTGACGGCAAGGCTGCCGCCAACTGGGTCATCAACGATCTGCTCGGCGCGCTGAACAAGGCCGGGCAGGGGATCGACGAGACCCCGGTTTCCCCCGACCAGCTCGGCGCGATCATCGACCTGATCAAGAACGGCACGATTTCCGGCAAGATCGCCAAGGATCTGTTTGAGATCGTGTTCACCGAGGGCGGCGATCCGGTCGCCATCGTCGATGAGCGCGGCATGAAGCAGGTCACCGACACCGGCGCAATCGAGAAGGCCGTTGACGAAGTCATCGCCTCCAACCCGGAAAAGGTCGAGCAGGCCAAGGCCAAGCCGACGCTGGCCGGCTGGTTCGTCGGTCAGGTGATGAAAGCCACAGGTGGCAAGGCCAACCCGCAGGCCGTCAACGCGCTGGTGAAGGAAAAGCTCGGCATCAATGATTGATGCCGGCGGTTATTTTGTCCGCACGGCCGGCGAGCGTGACTTGCCGGCCGTGCGTGCGCTCCTCGTTGAAACCTGGCACGACACCTATGACGCGATCTACGGCCGCGAGCGTGTGGATGAGATCACCGATGCCTGGCACGCCATCGAGGCCCTGAGGGCGCGGCTGAAACAGCCGCACTCGGAATTCGTTCTGGCAGACAATGGCAGCGATATCGGCGGTGTTGCCTTCGCCGTCGCCGAGCATGAAGGCAAATCCATAAAGCTGCATCAGCTTTACGTCCGTTCGGCCTGCCAGGGGCGTGGCATCGGTCAGGCCCTGTTCGACGAGGTGGCGATCTGCTTTCCCGAGGCGCGCGAAATCACGCTCGAAGTGGAAGAGGCCAATGGCCGGGCGCGTGGCTTCTATGAGCATCTGGGATTTGAGCAGATGGGCCAGAGCGAGGATTGCGGCAGCGCCGGTTTCGATATCCCGGCTCTGATCTACCGCAGACTGCTTTAGGGAAGGGGCCGCAAGACAGGCTCCCCGACGCAGGGCGCGGCCCTGATTCGAGACCGAATCCTTTTGTCAGCCGGCTATCCCTCTTGCGGCATTCGCGCGCATCAGGCCTCATGCCGGTGACAGGCGTGGGCTTTGACCGCTGCGCGGAAGGCGCTCTCCATCCGGTCCCCGGAAACCACGTCCTCGCCGCGCTTTCAGCTTTTCCAGCCATGAGACAGGTGAGGGGCAAAACCCCTTTGCCGGCCCGAAAACAGCCGTAATACGGCGAATGCGATGAAATGAACTTTGAGCAATCCGTAACGGGCCTTGCCTTCTGGCGATGCGGACGCCATAACGCAACTCACGAGCCATCTCGAACGATGATAGCGAGCGACTTGAGGACGCCATGAAGAAGTTCCTGCTTCAGTTTTTCACCTGGTGGAATGGCCAGACACTGGGCACCCGCTTCCACACGTGGCGCAAGGGCACGCGCGTCGGTGAAGACGAGTTCGGCAACATCTATTACGAAGGCGGCAAGGATTCCGAAGGGCGCACGCGCCGTTGGGTAATCTATAACGGCATTTCCGATGCGTCTCTGGTTCCCGCTGGCTGGCACGGCTGGCTGCACCACCGTGTCGATGTTGCGCCGGTGAACGAAAACTACACGCCGCGCGAATGGCAGAAGCCGCATCAGCCGAATCTCACGGGCACCCCCGCCGCCTATCGTCCGCAGGGATCGATTGCGACCGGCAAGGAACGCCCGCGCGTGACCGGCGACTATGATGCGTGGACGCCCGGCGGTTGAAGCCGCGCGCTGTTCTCGCCACAATTTAACATTAGTTGTGCGCCTTCCCATGGACTTGGTGATTCCACCGGTCTATCCCGGATGACAAGCGAACAGGACGGGTGTCGAGCCACATGAATTCAGGCCACAAGAAGAAAGCCGGTTTCAGGCTTGTTGCAGCGCTGGGACTGGGAATGGCGACGCTCGCCGCCCTGCCGGCGCAGGCAGAGCGTTTGCAGCACCCGGTGGCCGAATTCACCGGCATCGACAAGATTACCGGCCGCATCATCTCCTTCGACGTCTATATGCATGAGACCGTCCAGTTTGGCGCTCTGCAGGTTACGCCGCGCGTCTGCTACAGCTCCGAGGAGACCGAGGAGCCGCGCACCGACGCTTTCGTGGAAGTGGACGAGATCACGCTGGACCGTGAGATCCGCCGCATCTTCACCGGCTGGATGCTGGCCGAAAGCCCGGGCCTCAATGCCGTCGAGCACGCGGTTTACGACGTGTGGCTCAAGGCCTGCAAGGAAGACACGGAAGTCCCGCCGCCGGACGCGGACTGAGTGAAACCCTACTGATTTCCATCGACGCGGACTGTCAGGGGCTGAAGCGCGCTTCGCCCTTTTGCAGCGCGTCCTGAAGCATCTGCTCATAACGGCTGCGGGGCACGTCGATCGCGCCGAACTGTTTTAGGTGCGGCGTTGTGAACTGCGTGTCGAGCAATGTGAAGCCGCGTTCGCGCAGGCGCTTGACCAGATGCACAAGGCAGACCTTGGAGGCATCGGTCTGGCGCGAGAACATGCTCTCGCCGAAGAAGGCGCGGCCAAGTGTGACGCCGTAGAGCCCGCCCACCAGCCCTTCATCCGTCCAGGCTTCCACCGTGTGGCAGTGCCCGTTCTCGAATAGAAGCCCGTAGGCTTCGCGGATGGGCGCGTTGATCCATGTGTCGTCGGTGTCGCGCCGCGCCTCTGCACAGCCTTCTATGACGCCCTCAAAGTCCGTATCGAAGGCGATACGGAAGGGCGCGCGGCGCAGCGTCTTGGCGAGGCTTTTGGGGATGTGAAAGGAATCGAGCGGGATGACCCCGCGCATTTCCGGCCGCACCCAGAAAACCTCCGGGTCATCGGCACTTTCCGCCATCGGGAAAACCCCGGTGGCGTAAGCGCGAAGAAGAAGATCCGGAGGGATCCGAAATCCTGGTGCGAAAGGTCGTGCCATCGTGCTCAACCGGCCAGATCGCCGGAGAATCACATGGGGCGGCGAGCTTTGGATCGCCCGGCGTCCACTGGACGCACAAAGGGCGATCTAAATCACTGACAGAGAAACGGGGTAACCGAAACTCTAGCTCGTTTTCGCCAGGTAATTCTCCAGCCAGTGGATGTCGTAATCGCCATTGGCGATATCGGGATTGCCGACCAGATCCTGGAACAGCGGAAGCGTGGTCTTGATGCCGTCGACGACGAACTCGTCCAGCGCGCGGCGCAGACGCATCATGCACTCGACGCGGTTGCGTCCATGCACGATCAGCTTGCCGATCAGGCTGTCGTAGTAAGGCGGGATGCGGTAGCCCGAATAGACGCCCGAATCGACGCGGATGCCAAGACCGCCCGGCGTATGGAAATGCGTGATCGTGCCCGGCGAGGGGGTGAAGGTGCGCGGGTCTTCCGCATTGATGCGGCACTCGATGGCATGGCCCTCGAAACGCACCTCATCCTGCGTGCAGGACAGTCCACCGCCGGAAGCGACGCGGATCTGCTCATGCACCAGATCGATGCCGGTAATGGCTTCCGTCACCGGATGCTCCACCTGCAGGCGGGTGTTCATCTCGATGAAGTAGAATTCGCCATTCTCGTAGAGAAACTCGATCGTGCCCGCGCCGGAATAGCCGAGATCGGCAATGGCCTTGGAGACGATTTCGCCGATGCGGTTGCGCTGCTCGACATTGAGGGCAGGCGAGTTGGCTTCTTCCCACACCTTCTGGTGGCGGCGCTGCAGCGAGCAGTCGCGTTCGCCCAGATGGATCGCGTTGCCCGCACCATCGCCCATCACCTGAACCTCGATGTGGCGCGGCTTTTCGAGATATTTCTCGATATACACCGCGTCGTCACCGAAGGCCGCACCCGCTTCCGTGCGGGCGGTGGAGAGCGCCTCGGCAAGGTCCGCCTCGGTGCGCGCAACCTTCATGCCGCGTCCGCCGCCGCCGGCCGATGCCTTGATCAGCACCGGATAGCCGATATCGGCGGCAATGCGCTTGGCTTCCACATCGTCGGTCACGGCGCCATCGGAGCCCGGAACCACGGGAATGCCAAGAGCCTTCACCGTCTTCTTGGCGGTGATCTTGTCACCCATGATGCGGATGTGGTCGGCCGAGGGGCCGATGAAGGTGAGATTGTGTGCGGCCAGAATTTCGGAGAACTTGGCGTTTTCCGAAAGGAAGCCGTAGCCCGGATGCACGGCGTCGGCGCCGGTGATCTCGCAGGCGGCCAGAATCTGGTGAATGTTCAGATAGCTGTCGCGCGAGGGCGGCGGCCCGATGCATACGCTCTCGTCGGCAAGGCGCACATGCATCGCATCCGCGTCCGCCGTGGAGTGCACGGCTACGGTCTGGATGCCGAGCTCCTTGGCGGCGCGCAGTACGCGCAGGGCGATTTCGCCGCGATTGGCGATGAGGATCTTGTGAAACATGCGCGCCTGCCCCGGACTATTCGATGACGACCAGCGGCTCGCCGAACTCAACCGGCTGCGCATCCTCGAAGAGGATCGCCGTCACGGTGCCGGAACGGGGCGCGGGAATCTGGTTCATGGTCTTCATCGCTTCGATGATGAGAAGCGTCTGGCCTTCCTTCACGGACTGGCCGACTTCGATGAAGGCGTTCGCGCCGGGCGCGGGAGACTTGTAGGCGGTGCCGACCATCGGGGAAGGAACGGCATTCTTGGAATCGGCCGGGCTCTTCTTGGCTTCTTCAGCCGCGGCCGGGGCCGGCGCAGCCGGTGCGGGCGCGGGGGCGGGTGCCGGAGCGGCATAGCTCTGCACGGCGACTGCGCCCTGCTTGGCCACGCGAATCCGCAGGTCGTCCTGCTCGACTTCGATTTCCGTCAGATTGGTGTCGTTCAGGATCGTCGCAAGCTCGCGAATGAGTTGCTGATCGACCCCCGTCTTTTTTGTCGACATGTGTTTTGTCCTGCTTTTGTCTCAATCCGGCCGGTGTGCGGCCAGCGCATCCAGCGCGAGTACATAACCGATTGTGCCCAATCCGCAAATCATGCCTTTTGCCGCCGGGGCAATCATCGAAACGTGGCGAAACGCTTCGCGGGCATGAATGTTGGAAATGTGCACCTCAATCACCGGGAGCGGGCTCACCGCACGGATCGCATCATGCAATGCAATCGACGTGTGCCCATAGGCGCCGGGATTGATGACGATGCCGGCAGCTTTCTGGCCGGCCTCATGGATCCAGTCAACGAGGTCGCCCTCGTGATTGGACTGGCGAAACTCAATGTCCATTCCAAGTGAAGCGGCCTTGTCCCGGCAGTTCTTCTCGACGTCCTCAAGGGTGTCGCCGCCATAGATGCCGGGTTCGCGCTTGCCGAGCGCATTCAGATTGGGCCCGTTCAGAATGAAGACTGTTTTCGCCATAAAATCGTCCCCTGGCCCTTTTGCGGCACCATCACAAGCTCCTCTATAGAGGGCTTAGACCGTACCGCAAAGATGGCAAGGGGCTTCTTTCTCTGTCCACAGAGCGCTCCGGAGGCTTCCGGCGTGCGCGTCAGTTGCTTTCCGTGCGGGCCTGTTCGATCTTTTCGCCGAGCACATCCTTGCCCAGCGCGCCGAACACAACCTCGTTTCCGACCACATAGGCGGGCGTTCCGGTAACCGCAAGCTGATTCGCCAGTTCATAGGTTTCCGCGAAAGCCTTCTGGATCTCCGGATTTTCCATTTCCTTGCGAAGTGCTGCCTCATCAAGACCAAGGCCGGTCGCAATCGACATGGCCAGTTCGCCATCGGCGCGGGATTCCGACCCCATCAGCTGCTGATGGAACTCGGCGTACTTCTCGGGCGCGGTCGCCTGAACAGCCATGGAAACCACATGGGCCTCGCGCGATTCTGCGGAGAGGATGGGGAATTCCTTGAGCACGAAGCGCACATCGTCATTCTCTTCGAGCAGCGCCTGCATGTCGGCCATGGCGCGTTTGCAGAATCCGCAATTGTAGTCGAAGAACTCGACCACGGTGACCTGGGCCTCCGGATTGCCGATCACGCCGTCATGCGGGCTGTTCAGGAGATCATCCTTGCGATCCTGCAGCACCGTCTTCTGGGCCTCGGCCTGCTGCTCGCGCTGCTTGGTTTCGAGTGCTGCCTGAACCTCGAGCAGGATTTCCGGGTTTTCGAGCAGGTAGTCGCGCACGATCTGTTCGACTTCCGGTTTGCCGAGCGCTGCGCCGTCCGATGCCTGCGCGACATTGCCGAGCACCATGGCGGGCAGGAAGAGGGCGGTTGCCGCCGTAAGGGCGCGGAGTTTGCTGGAAAGAGTCATGATCAAATCCGATTTCATCTGAATTGAGGATATCTGTTTGTTGTGTGGCCCATTTGGGGCGAAAGGTTCACCGATCAACCGGGAGCCTTGTACTGAATGATGTCCTGCGCGCGCAGCCAGCCGGGCGAGCCGCGCTTCATGCGCTTCTGCGCCCTGATGGCGAAAAGCTTCGCATCGCGATACTGGCCGGCATGAAAATAGCCCTCTGCTGAAGCAAGCTCCGCATTGGCGATGTCACCCAACTGACCATAGGCCTGGGCAAGGTAGCGATAGCCATTGGCGAATTCCGGCTCACGCGAAAGCCCGGTCTGCAGTTCCGATGCCGCCTTCTTCACGAGGTCCGGCTGACCGGTCGCCAGAAGCGCCTGCCCATAGCCCACCTGAAGCAGTCCGGGCGTGCCCGGAGCAAGCGATAACGCCCTGGCATAGGCATTGGCTGCATCCTTCGGGCGGTTCGCCTTGATGAGGATGTCGCCGCGCAGCTCCTGCAGATAGGGATTGCGGGGCATTTTGGAGATCAGTGCATCGACCTTCTGGAGTGCCGTGCGGGGATTTCCGGTGAGAAAGGTGGCAATCGCGTCGCCATACATGGCGGGAATGCCGCGCGGGTCCTGCCTGAACAGCCGCTGTACGGCCTGCGCGCCTTCCGTATGCGCGGCGATCTTTGCGCGCATCATGTCATGGCGCTGCTGAAGTTGCGCCGGGTCCTTGCGGTCGTAGAAGCGGCTCTTGCGCGCAAGCTCTTCCAGATTGGCGATACGCTCGCGCGGCATGGGGTGGCTGATCTGGTAGGGATCGACATTGACGCCTGCGAGCGCCAGGCCGCCCGCCAGACGGTCGAACGTCGTCAGCATGCCCTTGGCCGACTGGCCGGTCTTGTTGAGATAATCGATGGCCGTGCGGTCTGCGGTCACCTCTTCGGAGCGCTGATAGCCGAGCAGGCCGCGCCGCGCCATTTCCGCACCGCCGGCAGCCATGCCGACACCGGCCGAAGCCAGACCGCGCGTATCCGTTGCTGCACCTGCAACGCCGGCTCCAATGCCGATCAGCGCCGACACGATGGCCATGGTCTGCGCACGCTTCAGCTGCTGGCGCAGACGCTCCTGATGTCCACCCGCGATATGCCCGGCTTCGTGAGCGATCACGCCGATGATCTCGTTGGGCGTTTCAGCCTGTGTCAGAGCGCCGGTGTGAATGAAGATGCGACGCCCATCCACGAAGGCGTTGAAGCTGCGATTGTTGACGAGAATGATGTCGATCCCCGAACGGGACAGACCGGCCGCCTTCAGTATCGGGGCGGCATATTCGGTAACAAGAGCCTCGATTTCCGCGTCACGAACGACGGTCACACGCCCCTGCGCCTGTGAAGCCGGCACCGAAACGACAATCAGATAGGATGCCAGCATGAAGAGCGTGGCTGCCCGCGCGATAATCCTGTGAACCATGGTGTCTCTCTCAAGCATTGCCGAATTGGTAGACGAGCATAAGGGCAATGGGAAGGCACAACAGTCTTCGATCATGGAGTTTTGATCTGTGCTCTTGCCGTGTCGCCAATGCAAAAAGGCCGGCGCTATGCGCCGGCCTTCCAGTTTTTTGTGTTCCAAATGCGCCAGCTGCAGAAGCCGGCGCACGTCCCTCTAGAAGAAGCTCTTGCGCTGCCACCAGCCGGTCTTGCGGGGGCGATCGCTCTCTGCCGGTTCGGAAGAGGAGACAACCGGTTCCGAAGATACGGCGACTTCTTCCTTGGCAGGCTCTTCGACCGTTTCCTCGACCGCTTTCTGGGCCGGTGCTGCCTCGCTGGGAGCCTCTTCGGCGGTTTCCGGGGCAACCGTCTCTTCTGCAGCCGGCTTGTCTTCGGCTGGCTTGTCTTCAGCCGGTTTGGCCTTGGCGGTGCTGCGACGCGTGGTCGTGCGACGCCGTTTCGGAGCCGGCTTTTCTTCAGCGGCTGCCTCTTCGGCAGGCTTTTCCTCGGCTGCCGCTTCTTCCGTTATGGCTGGAGCCGCTTCGTCGGCTGTCTCGGCAGGCGCGGTTTCAGCCGGTGCAGCAGCCTTGCGGGTGCGGCGGCGCGGCTTGCGAGCAGGCTTCTCCTCGGCGGGCGCATCCGTTGCCTCGGCAGAAGCCTCCGCCTCTGTCCCTGCCTCGGGTGCGGCGGCCTGCGCCTCGGGTACAGCTGCCGGAGCCTCATCGGCAACAACCGGCGTATCGGCTGCTGCCGCCGCCTGCGGGGCTTCTGCGCCTTCCGCAGTCGGAGCGTCCTCGGAAACGTCTGCCTCTACAGAGGCGTCGCCCTCGGCCTGGGCTTCCTGCGTATCGCTGTCGCGACGGTTCCTGCGGCCACCACGCTTCCCGCGATGGCGCTTCTTGCGCTCGCCTTCGCCGGCTTCTGCCGGCTTCGTCTCGGCTGCATCCTCGGAAACTGCTGCGCCATCCTCAGCCGTGGCTGCGACGGCATCGTCGTCGCCTGGCATCTGATCTGCGTTCTGATCCTGATTCTGCTCTGCACCCTCGGCGCCGCCATTGTTGCGGTTGCGGCCGCCCCGGCGCTTGCGCTTGCGGCGGCGCTTGCGCGGTTCGCCATCCTCACCGGCTTCGGCTTCCTGTGCGGGGGCAGGGGTTTCAACCACCTGTGCGGGCGCCGCCTGCGGGGCTGCCGGCTGCTCCATTCCCGACTTGTCGGCGGGCTGCTGCTTGGTGATCGCAAAATGCTGCGAACCCACGCTGTCATCCGCCTCGACCGTGATGGTCACGCCAAAGCGGTTTTCCATCTCGACCAGATTGGAGCGCTTGTGGTTCAGCAGATAGAGCGCGGTCTGCGCAGGCGTGCGCACGGCGATGTCGTTGCGCGCGTCCTTGAGCAGGTACTCTTCGATGGAGCGCACCACATAGAGCGCCACCGACGAATCGGAGCGGATGTGTCCCGTGCCGCCGCAATGGGGGCAGGGCTGCATGGTGCTTTCCAGAACGCTTGCCCGGATGCGCTGACGCGACATTTCCAGAAGGCCGAAATGCGAGATGCGGCCAACCTGGATGCGGGCGCGGTCATTCTTGAGGCATTCCTTGAGGCGCTTCTCGACCGCCCGGTTGTTCCGGTTCTCCTCCATGTCGATGAAGTCGATCACGATCAGGCCCGCCATGTCGCGCAGCCTCAACTGACGCGCCACTTCCTCCGCCGCTTCCAGATTGGTCTGGAGCGCGGTGTCCTCGATCGAGTGCTCTTTCGTTGAACGGCCGGAGTTCACGTCGATCGCCACCAGAGCCTCGGTCTGGTTGATGATGATGTAACCGCCGGATTTCAGCGTGACCTGCGGCTGCAGCATGCGGTCGAGCTGCGCCTCGATGCCGTTGCCGGCAAAGATCGGCGTCACTTCGCGATAGGGCTGAACGACCTTGGCATGGCTCGGCATGAGCATGCGCATGAAGTCCTTGGCCTCGCGATACCCTTCCTCACCGGCCACCAGGATTTCCCCGATGTCCTTGTTGTAGAGGTCGCGCACCGACCGCTTGATGAGGCTTCCTTCCTCGTAGACGAGGGCGGGGGCCGTGGATTCAAGCGTCAGGCTGCGAACCTTCTCCCAAAGGCGCATCAGGTAGTCGTAATCGCGCTTAATCTCCGCCTTGGTGCGGTTTGCACCGGCAGTGCGCAGGATCACGCCCATGCCCTGCGGCACTTCCAGGTGCTTCACGACATCCTTGAGGCGCTTGCGGTCCTGCACATTGGTGATCTTGCGGGAAATGCCGCCACCGCGTGCGGTGTTGGGCATCAGAACCGAGTAGCGGCCTGCCAGCGACAGATAGGTTGTCAGTGCGGCGCCCTTGTTGCCGCGCTCTTCCTTGACGACCTGAACGAGCAGGATCTGGCGGCGCTTGATGACCTCCTGGATCTTGTAGTTCTTGCGGGCGGCGCGGCGCGAGGGCTGCGCTTCTTCCATCGCATCGTCAGCGCCAACCGTGTCGACGTCGTCTTCGTCGTCGTTGCCATTGTTATCGTCATCGGACCGGTTGCGGCGCGAGCGCCGGCTGCGCGGCTCTTCCGAAACCACGTCGGCAGAGGCCTCTGCAGCCATGGCCTGCGGCTTGTCTTCGCCGTCCGCGTCCTGCGCAGTGTCGGCATCGTCGTCGGAAACCGCGTCGGCGTCCGCCTCGGCTTCAGGTTGCGCCTCGGCAATGGCGTCGCTGTCGCCGTCCTCTTCCTGTGCAGCCTCTTCCTGTGCAGCCTCGTCCTGGGAAGCGTCGTCCTGGGAAGCGTCGTCCTGCTGGGCGGTCTTCTTGCGGGTGCTGGCGCGGCGGCGCTTGCGTCCGCCTTTCTGTGCCTGGCGGGGCTCGCTGTCTTCGTCGTCGTCATCGGCCTTGGCTTCTGCGGCTTCGGCCTCCAGAAGCGCCTGACGGTCGGCTACGGGGATCTGGTAATAGTCGGGATGGATTTCGCTGAAAGCGAGAAAGCCATGCCGGTTGCCACCATACTCTACGAAGGCTGCCTGAAGGGAAGGTTCGACGCGTGTGACGCGTGCCAGATAAATATTACCGCGAAGCTGCTTCTTATCCTGAGATTCGAAATCAAACTCTTCGATGCGATTACCGCGAAGGACAACAACCCTCGTTTCCTCCGGATGGGAGGCATCTATCAGCATTTTGTTTGGCATAAATACTTGTCTCCCCGGCAAGGAAAGATTGTCGGGCCGGGCTCGACGGGCGTAGCCGCAAGCCAACGTGACAATCTGTGCCGGATAATCTGAGGCTCGCCGGCGTTGAAGGCCGCGCCAAATTGGGCCGGAGCACCGAGCTTGCGGTGCGTTTCAATCCGGATCTCGTTCCAATTGCGCCTGATGCCATTCCATCGCCCGGCAGAACCGTTTCAACCAAGGCCCGATTTTGCGGGCCAGCTTTTGCTCATGTAGAGCCGGCGCGGACAGTGATGGTCCGGCCGTTTCCTGAAGCCAGGGCTTCCATGCTCGAGGAAGGCCCTGAAAAATTCCTCTTGAATCACCACCCGTTCGGGTTTGCGGCGGCGGATAAAGGTTTGCCCCGTTGCTCATCGCCGTTTGTCAGCTGGGACTCAAACCAAGGACGGATATCGCGATGATTCAAAGATGCTTTTATGATTTGACAGTTGTATTGGCAACCCTGATTTCTATCGCGCCCTGGCTGGGGCGGCCTGCAAATATCATCCAGCTTATTTGCCCAATGTCCCTGCACAGCGCATAAAATATGATCGTTGGCGGTCGATTCGAAGAAAAATTGCCATTTTCTTTCGCTGGAAATGGGGTTGATTCGACTAAATCCGCATGACGCATCGGAGAGAAGCGGTTTTGCACAGACCAGCGTTTTTTTTGACGGTTGTCCTCACCGGGCTCTTTCTCGTTCTCAACAATGCCCTTGCCGATGGTCCTGCGCTCAAGGCGCATGACTACAAGATGGCCGGTGACCAGCAATACACGCGCATCGTCGTGCATTTCGACCGCGCGCCCGATTTTCGCTGGTTCCTCCTGCGCGATCCCAACCGGCTGGTGATCGACATGCCGGCCACCGAATTCACCTTCGATCCTCTGGAGCTGGAGCCACGGGGGCTGGTTGCCGGTGTGCAATATGGCGCCGTCGATGCGCAGCGCGCGCGTCTGCTCTTCAACGCCAAGGGGCCGTTCTCGGTCGAAAAGGCCGAGGTTATGAAGAACGAGACCTCCGACGGGTTTCGCCTCATCATCGAAATGCGCGCCAGTTCCGTTGAGGATTTTGACAAGGCCCTGCGGGCCAGCATGACGCCGCCCGACCTTGGTTCCGCCAAGGACGAGGCCGTTGCGATGAAGGATCGTTTCACCGTTGCGCTTGATGCGGGGCATGGCGGCGCCGATGGTGGCGCGCGTGGCGTGAACGGTACGGTCGAAAAACAGATCACGCTTCTGTTCTCGCTCGAACTCAAGAAAAAGCTCGAGGAGACTGGCCGGTATCGCGTTGTTCTCACACGAGAGGATGACCGTTTCCTGCGTCTTGACGAGCGCGTGCGCATTGCGCGGGAGAAGGGGGCTGACCTCTTCGTTTCGGTCCATGCCGATGCGATTGCCATTCGCAGCGTGCGCGGTGCGACCGTCTACACGGTTTCCGACAAGGCGTCCGACGCCGAGGCTGCGGCAACCGCTGCACGCGAAAACCTGTCTGACGAGATCGCCGGCAAGGTGCCGGAAGAAGAGCAGGACGAGGTCGAGGATATTCTGGTCGATCTCATCCGGCGCGAGACCCACGCCTTCTCCATCCGCTTTGCGCGCACGCTCATCGGCGAACTGTCGAGCACCGTGCAGATGGTGAAAAACCCGCATCGCTATGCGGGTTTCCGCGTTCTGCGCGCCCCGGATATCCCCTCGGTTCTTCTGGAACTGGGCTATCTTTCCAATCCGAAGGACGAAGCGCAGCTGCGCGATCCGGCATGGCGGGAGAAGACAATGGCGGCGATCATTGATGCGATCAGCTATTTTGCCAAGGCAAATGGTGCAGCTGGAGGTTGATCTCAGAGCCCAATTCGTTGCAAGTCTGCAACGGCGCTCCCGTTTTGTGCTGTTCGCGCCCGGGGCGCTGCAATCGCCGTATTTTGCCCACAAGCGTGAGGCATTAAGAGCAGGCGCATGATTTTCCGGCTGTCCTTGCACGAGCGGGCGAAGATCGTGAAAAGAAATGGTATATTGGAATCGCATGGAATGAAGACAGCGGACTGCGTTGCGGTGGCAATCCACCATTCGCCTGTCCCTCTTTGTCCTGCCGATAAGACTTGGAAAGGCTGCGCGGGGCAGTTGCCGCTGACGGGCGGTGAAGTTGCGACCGGGCTTGAATTGGAGCGGGCATGATACGTCTCATCGGGTATTTCTTCGGCGTCGGCATTGTGCTGGCGCTGCTGGTGGCTGCGGGCATCGCGCTCTACATCGGCGATCTGACCAAGGATCTGCCCGATTACGAGGTGCTGGCGAAATATGAGCCGCCGGTCACGACCCGCGTTCACGCCTCCGATGGCGCTCTCATGGCCGAGTTCGCGCGCGAGCGTCGCCTCTACCTTCCGATCCAGGCCGTTCCGGATCGCGTCAAGGCTGCGTTCCTTTCCGCAGAAGACAAGAATTTCTACAAGCATCCGGGCATCGACGTGACGGGCCTTGCCCGCGCCGTGGTGACCAATGCGCGCAATCTGGGTTCGGGCCGGCGTCCGGTCGGCGCGTCCACGATCACGCAGCAGGTGGCGAAGAACTTCCTTCTCACCTCCGACCAGACCATGCAGCGCAAGATCAAGGAGATGGTGCTCTCCTTCCGCATCGAGCAGGCCTATTCCAAGGATCGCATCCTCGAACTCTATCTGAACGAGATTTTCTTCGGTCTCGGTGCTTACGGCATCGCCGGCGCTGCGCTGACCTATTTCGACAAGTCGGTCAACGAGCTGACGCTGGAAGAAGCGGCCTATCTCGCTGCTCTTCCCAAGGGCCCGTCGAACTACCATCCCTTCCGTCACACCGAGCGCGCCATCGAGCGCCGCAACTGGGTGATCGACCAGATGGTCGAGAATGGTTACGCCACGGCTGAAGAGGGCGAGAAGGCCAAGAACACCGGCCTCAACGTTTCGCCGCGTCGCCGGGGCACCTATCTGTTCGCCGGCGAGTACTTCACCGAGGAAGTGCGCCGCGACATCATTTCGCGCTATGGCGAAGATGCGCTCTACGAGGGCGGCCTTTCCGTCCGCACCACGCTTGATCCGCAGATGCAGCTTTATGCGCGCAAGGCGCTGCACAATGGCCTTCTGCGCTATGACACGCTGCGCGGCTATCGCGGACCGGTCACGCAGATCGACGTTTCCGGCGACTGGGGTGCAGCCCTCGGCGAAGTCGATGGGCTGAGCGATGTTCCCGAGTGGAATGTGGCCGTGGTTCTTGGAACCGAAGACAACAAGATTTCCATTGGCCTCAAGCCTGAGCGTGAGGTTTCTGGCGCACTGTCCGAGGAACGCACGACCGGTACGATTGCGCTGGAAGACATGAAATGGGCCATGCGGCACGTGGTGGACGGCAAGCGCCTCAAGGCGGAACGCCAGTCCGACGTTCTGAAGCCGGGCGATGTGATCTTTGTTGAGAAGAAAGCTGACACGGACCGCGCGTGGACGCTGCGCCAGGTGCCCGAGGTTGAGGGCGCGCTTGTCGCCATGGACCCGCACACGGGCCGCGTTCTGGCCATGGTCGGCGGCTTCTCCTACGCCGAATCCGAATTCAACCGTGCAACGCAGGCCTATCGTCAGCCCGGCTCGGCCTTCAAGCCGGTCGTCTATGCCGCCGCGCTCGACAATGGTTACACGCCTGCCTCCGTGGTGCTTGATGCTCCGATCTCGGTGCAGGTCGGCAATGATGTGTGGGAGCCGAAGAACTACGGCGGCAAGTTTGCCGGCCCTTCGACCCTGCGCGCCGGTATCGAGCGTTCGCGTAACCTGATGACCGTGCGGCTTGCCAAGGATATGGGCATGCCGCTCGTTGCCGATTATGCCGAGCATTTCGGCATCTACGACAAGATGCTGCCGGTTCTGGCCATGTCGCTCGGCTCGGGCGAAACCACAGTCATGCGCATGGTTTCCGCCTATGCGGTCATGGCCAATGGCGGCAAGCAGATCGTTCCGTCGCTGATCGACCGTATTCAGGATCGCTACGGCAAGACTGTCTACAAGCATGACCGTCGCGAATGCGTGGGCTGTGTTGCCAGCGAATGGACCAATCAGGAAGAGCCCGAGATCATCAATGATCGCGAGCAGGTTCTCGACCCGATGACCGCCTACCAGATCACCTCCATGATGGAAGGCGTGGTGAAGCGCGGTACGGCAACCTCCATTGCCGAACTCGGCCGTCCCATCGCTGGCAAGACCGGCACCACCAATGACGAGAAGGACGCCTGGTTCGTTGGCTACACGCCTGATCTCGTGGTTGGCGTCTTCATGGGCTTCGACACGCCGCGCCCGATGGGCCGTGGTTCGACCGGTGGCGGTCTGGCCGCGCCGATCTTCAAGGAGTTCATGGGCAATGCGCTCCAGGACATGCGCCCGGTGGACTTCCAGGTGCCCGAGGGCATGAACATCATCCCGATTGACCGCAAGACCGGCATGCGCGCCGAGTCGGGCCAGCCGGGCGTCATCATGGAAGCCTTCAAGCCCGGCACGGGACCGGCCGACAGCTACTGGGTGATCGGCATGGAAGATTTGGAAGGCATGGGCGGGCCGCGGGTTGTTTCGCCACAGGCCAACCGGGCGGTGAATTCCGGCGCCGGCGGCCTCTACTGACGCAGCGTTCTGAATCTGTGACGCGCCCGCTTTACACAGGCGGGCGCGGTTCATATGGTCCGTCGCGATTCAGGAAGCGTTTCCTGAAAAATCCAACAAAGCCGAGGTGTTGATCTGCAATGCGTGCGGAAACCGAAAATCTTGTCGACGAAATCAAGCAGGCCATAAGCCTGCTGAGGAGGCATCTTTGACTGGGATGAAGCAGTAAAGAGGCTGGAATACCTGAATTCGCGCGCTGAAGAGGCCGATCTGTGGAACGATCCGCAGGAGGCGCAGAAGCTGATGCGCGAACGTCAGATGCTGGAGGACAATATCAGCGGGGTCCGTGATCTGACCCAGGCGCTTGAGGACAATATCGGCCTCATCGAGCTTGGTGAGGAAGAGGGCGACGCTGACGTGGTGACGGAAGCCGAGAGCGCGCTCAAAGTGCTCAAGGACGAGATTGCCGCGCGTCAGGTGGAGACGCTGCTCTCCGGCGAGGCCGATGGCAACGACACCTATCTCGAAATCCATGCAGGCGCCGGCGGCACCGAGAGTCAGGACTGGGCACAGATCCTGCTGCGCATGTACACGCGCTGGGCCGAACGTCGCGGCATGAAGGTCGATGTCATGGAAGTCCATGACGGCGAAGAGGCAGGCATCAAGTCGGCAACCCTTCTGATCAAGGGGCGCAACGCCTATGGCTGGCTGAAGACCGAATCGGGCGTGCATCGTCTGGTTCGCATTTCGCCTTTCGACAGCGCTGCGCGCCGGCACACATCCTTTGCCAGCGCCTGGGTCTATCCGGTCATCGACGACACGATCGAGATCGACATTCCCGATTCGGACGTGCGCGTGGATACCTATCGCGCTTCCGGCGCGGGCGGGCAGCACGTCAACACGACCGACTCGGCCGTTCGCATCACGCACATTCCGACCGGCATTGTCGTGCAGTGTCAGAAGGAACGCTCCCAGCACAAGAACCGCGCAACCGCGTGGGACATGCTGCGCGCGCGCATTTACGAGGACGAGCTGAAGAAGCGGGAAGATGCGGCCAGCGCCACCGAGGCGTCCAAGACCGACATCGGCTGGGGACACCAGATCCGCTCCTATGTCATGCAGCCCTATCAGCTGGTGAAGGACCTGCGCACAGGCGTGGAAAGCACCAGCCCGCAGGACGTGCTCGACGGCAAGCTTGATGCGTTCATGGAAGCCGCACTTTCGCAGCGCGTGCATGGCGGGGAAGGGGCCGAGGTCGAAGACCTCGCCTGAACCGGCTTATGCGTCGGCGTGAAGAGTAGAACAGCGGGCGGGCCTCAGGCTCGCCCGTTTTGCATCTCAGGAGCCGTCCTTGAGAAACGCGGCGACCTTTCGACCAGCCGTGATGAACTGCGAGGGATTGATGGCCGTACCACCCTTGCGCACTTCATAGTGCAGGTGAGGGCCGGTGGAGCGACCACTGGAGCCGACCTTGCCGATCAGCGTTCCCGGCTCGACCTTCTCGCCCTTCTTGACCAGAAGCTTGCTCATATGCGCGTAGCGTGTGGTCAGTCCGTTGCCATGGTCGATTTCGACCATGCGTCCGTAACCACCGTTCCAGCCGGACTTGATGACGGTGCCGACGCCGGCCGCGTGAATGGGCGCTCCTGTCCGGGCGCGAAAGTCCATGCCGGAGTGATGCGCCCTGCGACCCAGAAACGGGTCGCGGCGGGAGCCGAAGCGGCTGGTGATCTGCGCACCGGGAACCGGATTGGCCAGCGGCAGCGCGCGCGCCTTGCCCTTGATGTCGTTGAGGCGAGACAGCGCATCGTCCAAGTCGCGTACCTGGTCTTCGAAGGCGAGCGCACTGGCCGATGTCAGAAGCGGGCCGCCGACATGCTGTTCGCGCTCGTCTTCCGAAACGCGGACCCCGACATCATCAAGTGCGTCCGCGATGACCTCGGCGCTCTGATAGGCGTTGTCGGCCAGCGTCCTGACGCGGTCGATCTGCTCCGTCTCGATTGATGCGAGCGCGCGGTTGAGCTTCACGAAGAGAAAATCGGCCTTGTCTGCGGCAGAAAGCGGTCGGTCGTCCGATTGCGTCTGCGAACGAAGCGGCCATGGGACAGTGTCGGCTTTGGTGGGAGCCAGTGCTGCAACGGCGATGCTGCCGGTCCGTGTCGGATCGAGAAGCGGCTCGGTGTCGGCCTTGATCTGTGGGCGCGGGGCGGGAACCGGCCCCTTTTTGGGCAGGAGTTCCGTGCCGGCGCGGTTTAGAACCGGTTCCAGGCGGCTCTGGCGCTTGGTCAGCTGATCCTGCCGGGCAAGAAGTTCGCCCACCTTTTCCTGCATGAACTGCTGGTCGAGCAATTGACGGCTGGTCACGCGGTCGAGCTGGGCGCGCAGCGACGAGATACGGTCTTCATAGGCCTGCTGGATGCGGGCCTGCCGGGCCACCGTCGCGCCGATCAGATCGTCGCGCATAACCAGATAGGACGTTGCAAGAATGTAGCCGATGCCGATCGCAGCGATCGCTGAGCCCACTGATGCGGCCATCCATGGGCGAACAGTGAAATGTCGTATCTTTTCACCCCGCGCGATGATGATCGTGTGGGGCTCTTTTCGCTTGCCGAAAACCGCAGATTGCTGTGAACGCATCAGAAAATCGAACTTCGTTGCAGGTGAGCTTTGTTCGATTTTGATTACACTTGATTAGGGTTAATAAAGCTTTTCCCGATCAGGTGTGGCGTTAAAGAAAGCGGGGCAGGTGTGCTGCTCCGCTATATTTTATCATTCCCGCCTGTATGCGCACGTCAGGCGATCCTGCCTGACCGGAGCTGCTCTAGGCGACCTGCCTGAGCTTCTTGGCGGCCTCGAGAACGGCCTGTGCGTGACCGGGCACCTTCACCTTGCGCCACACTTCCGCAATGCGGCCTTCAGGATCGATCAGGAAGGTGGAGCGTTCCACACCCATATATTTGCGGCCATACATGCTCTTCTCGACCCACACGCCATAGGCCTGCAGCGTTTCTTTTTCCTGATCGGAAACAAGGCCGACGGTAAGGCCGTGCTTGGTCTTGAACTTGTCATGGCTCTTGGGGCTGTCGGGAGACATGCCCAGCACGACCGTATCGACCACGTCGAATTCGGGCTTCAGTGCGGTGAAGTCGATGGCCTCGACCGTGCAGCCGCTGGTGTTGTCCTTGGGGTAAAAGAAGAGCACAACCGTCTTGCCGCGAAAGTCGGACAATCTGACCTCGCTGCCGCCATCGGCTGGCAGCACAAAATCCGGTGCTTCGCTTCCTTTGACGGGTTCTGTCATTTTCTTTCCCCTGTTTGTGGATAGGCGATGAAAGGGAGAGATATAATGATGTCGATGGATTCGTCCATGGCTGCGGTGTGTCGACGGGAACGGTTGTGGATCAGGAAGGCGCTTCTCACAGGAAAATCAGGTTCAGACGGGGCGAGATAGCGGCTTTGGAGACCTTCCCTTCGACTGAGGGCAGGGCTCGTGGCGTGCTGCGGCGTTCGCTGTTCTGGCTGTGGTGCCGGCGCATTCTCATTGTTCTGGTCTCCCTGATCGCGCTTCTTGTGCTGGCCGGCCTTCTGCTTCAGTTCGTTGGCACCGGCTCCATCGGGCAGGATCGCCTCCGCGCCGCTGCCCAAAGGGCGCTGACCTCCGCCGCCGGTTACGAAATCCAGACCGACATGGGGGAGCTCGGGCTGGTTCTGAGTGATCGCAGTCTGGTTGCTCTGGAAATCCGCGATGCGCATCTGAGCAAGGCCGAGACTGGCCACAGAATGGTCGATGCGGACGTTTTGCGTATCGGATTCCGTCTGCTCCCGCTTCTGAGCGGGAAAGTGGAAGTGGGAAGCGTCGAGCTTTCCGGCGCGCGGGTGCACCTGTCAGCACTTTCCGCGAAGTCCGACGAGGTTGCAGCGGTTGCCCGCTGGCAAAAGCCCATCGATCCGTCTGTTCTGGAAGAGAGCGTGTTTGCGGGCCTGCGGCGGGTCTATGCGATCTCCGAGCGCACCGGAACGCGCTATCTGCGCATGCGTGATGTCGAGATTGTTCTGGATGACGAGACGGGCCGCGCCGTAGCCCTCGACGTCAATGCCGCGCTCGCACCTTCGGGAAAGCTGGAATTCAGGGCCAATGCGGCGCTTGGTGAGCGGGAGGTGGAGCTTGTCGGATCGGCGCTTCGCCCGCTTGCCGATGGACCGATCAAGTCGCTCGAGGTGGAAATCGGTTCCCCCGATCCAACGCTTCTGGAGGCGGCGCGGTCCGTTGCTGGTGAACTGAAGGGAGCCGATGCGCTTCTTGCCGCCACAAGGCTATCGCTCAAGGGCGGCGAGCAGGAGGTCGGAAAAGGCAGGCTACAGTTCGAGGTGGCGCTGCAGGAAGCGCCGTTTGATCTTGGCGAAGATGGCATTCTGACCGCAACGGGCCGTATCCGCGCCGAGATTGGCCGTGAAGCCGGCATGATCGTCATCAATCAGGCAAACCTCGTTGTCGGCCGTTCGGTCTTCAACGTTACCGGCAGGATCGTTCCTCTTGAGAACGAGGAGGCCGACAGCGCGCTTTATGGCTTCGATCTGGTCAGTCCGAAATCGACCATCGCTCCACTCGATTCACCGCAGGCTGCCGTTCCCTTCGTGGCGGGTGTTTCCGGACGCATCGACACCGGCAGCGGCCGCATCGTCGGCGATACGATCCGTATCGCAACGACATCCGGCGTCATCACCGCAAGCGCTGCTGTAACGCTGGAAGCCGGCAAGACGCCCGGGCTTTCGCTTGCCGTCTATACGAGCGGCATGCCGACCAATGAGGTCAAGCAGTTCTGGCCGTGGTTTGCGGCCTCGGGCGCACGGGAATGGGTGCTTGAAAACCTGTTTGGCGGGCATGTGGTGGAAGGCAATCTGCGTTTGCGCGTTCCGCCCGGCCGGTTCGGCAATGGCCAGCCGCTGAACGATGAGGAAGTGAACGGCGCATTCTCCGTCGCTGATGCCCGTTTCGATATTGCAGGCCGCATTCCGCCGGTGCGGGACGCCGCCGGCAGCATCGCCTTCAAGGGCTCCGACATCGATATTGCCATCGAGGCGGGCACCGTCTTCATGCCAAGCGGACGGCAGGTTGCGGCCAGCAATGGCACGCTGTCCGTTCGCAACGCGCATGTGAAGCCGCGCATCGGCAAGCTCGCCATTGATGTTGCCGGCAAGGCGCCCGCCGTCGTCGAACTGGCCTCCTACGAGCCCATCGACGTGTCAGAGCGCATCGATCTGACGCCCAAGGACGTGACCGGTGACGTTACCGGTCATGTGACAGCCGACATCCCCCTGAGCGACGGCATTCCGCGCGACCAGCTTGGCTGGCGGGCGACGCTTGAATACTCCGACCTCTCGATCTCCAAACCCTTCAACGGGCAAATGGTCGCCAATGCCGATGGCGTGCTCATGGTCGAGCCGGGGCGGGCGGATATTTCGGCCACCGCCACACTCAACGGCGTGCCGGCGCGGCTCGAACTGGTGGAACCCTTTGGCGAATCCGATCAGGCGCGCTCGCGCAGGATCGAACTGACGCTTGACGATGCGGCGCGGCGAAAGATCGTGCCGGGCCTTGATGGCATTCTCTCCGGTCCGATGACGGTCGACTATGACGAGCTTGAGGATGGACGCAAGGCGCTCAAGGTCAATCTGGACAAGACGCGCCTGACGCTGCCCTGGATCAACTGGAGCAAGGGAGCGGGCATTCCAGCCACCGCTTCCTTCATTCTGGATGAGAAATCATCCTCCATGGAACTCACGGATTTCAGGCTTTCCGGAAAGACCTTTTCCGCAACCGGGCGCATCACCATTGCGGGCGGTCGGCTCGCATCGGCCCGCTTCGACAAGGCACGGCTGAACCGGGGTGACGATTTCTCCGTCTCCATCAACCGTTCAGGTTCCGCCTACAATGTGTCGGTGCGCGGCGCGTCGGTCGATGGCCGCGCCATGGTGAAATACTATCTGGGTGCGCGGCAGGGCGCGTCAGGTGGCGATGATGACGGCGCAGACGCGGGCATCACATTCGACGCCCGTCTCGGCCGCGTGTCCGGTTTCGGGGGCGAAGTGATGCGCGATGTATCGCTTGACTACAAGGCGGGGGCCGGTGAGACCGGCAGGCTCGATTTAAAGGGCGTCACCGCATCTGGCGGAAGCGTTTCCCTGTCGCGCGACGCAGGCGGCATTCGCGCCAATTCCTCCGATGCCGGTGCGGTCATGCGTTTCGTGGATTTCTACGAACACATGGAAGGCGGGCGCATGGTGCTGGCCCTGACGGAAGCTGGCGGTGGCCGCTTTCAGGGCAGCGTGACGGCCGAGAACTTCTTCATCGTCAACGAGCCGCGTCTGGGGTCTCTGGTCGCCGCAACGGACAATAGCGGCAATGGCGACAAGGTCGATGCCGCACGTGTCAGCTTCGAGCGTGGTTTTGCCAACATCATCAAGGGACCGGGCAGTCTGGCGCTGAGCGATGGCGTTCTGCGCGGTCCGCTGATCGGCACCACGTTTCAGGGCACGCTGTTCGACGCCAATGACAACATCGCGATCACCGGCACCTTCATGCCGCTTTACGGGCTCAACCGCATTTTTGGCGAAATCCCGCTGTTCGGCGCCATTCTCGGCAATGGCCGTGATCGCGGCCTGATCGGCATCACCTATCGTCTCTATGGCAAGCTGAAGGATCCGCAGATGGAGGTGAACCCCATCTCGGCCATTGCGCCGGGCATCTTCCGGCAGATCTTCGAGTATCGATAGCAGGCAGCCGCCCATAAAGAAAAAGCGTGCGCCCGGTTGGGCGCACGCTCATTTTTCAAATGCGATTGTTGCGAGGCTCAGACCGGGCGCAGAAGCACGTGCTTCTTCTTGCCGAGCGAGAGCTTCACCACGCCTTCCTCGGTGAGGTTGTCGAGGGTTACGGCCTGCCGGTCATCGCTGACGGGCTGGTCGTTGAGGCGCACTGCGCCACCCTTCACATGCCGGCGCGCCTCGCCATTGGAGGCGGCAAGGCCTGCGGTCACGAAGAGCGCCAGAACACCGACGCCTTCCTCAAGCGCAGAGCGCTCGACTTCGACCGTCGGGAGCGTCTGCGCCAGTGCGCCTTCCTCGAAAGTCTTGCGCGCCGTCTCCGCGGCCTCTTCCGCCGCATCGCGGCCATGCAGCATTGCCGTTACCTCGGTGGCGAGGATCTTCTTGGCCTCGTTGAGCTCTGCTCCCTGAAGTGCTGCAAGGCGGGCAATCTCATCGAGCGGCATCGTCGTGTAGAGCTTGAGGAAGCGCTCGACGTCGGCGTCCTCGGTGTTGCGCCAGTACTGCCAGAAATCATACGCGCCGAGCATGTCCGGGTTGAGCCAGACAGCGCCGTCGGCGCTCTTGCCCATCTTCGCGCCCGACGAGGTGGTCAGAAGCGGCGAGGTGAGGGCGTAGAGCTGCGGCGTGCCCATGCGGTGGCCGAGATCGATTCCGTTGACGATGTTGCCCCACTGGTCGGAACCGCCCATCTGCAGGCGGCAGCCAATCCGTCTGTTCAGTTCAACGTAATCGTAGGCCTGGAGGATCATGTAGTTGAATTCCAGGAAGGACAGCGACTGCTCGCGGTCGAGGCGCGTCTTCACCGAATCGAACGACAGCATGCGGTTGACCGAGAAGTGGCGGCCCACATCGCGCAGGAATTCGAGGTAATTGATGCCCAGAAGCCAGTCGGCATTGTTGACCATCAGTGCATCCTGAGGGCCGTCGCCGAAGGTCAGGTAGTTGGAGAACACCTTCTTGATGCCGGCAATGTTGTCGGCAATCGTTTCCGGCGTCATCAGCTTGCGCGCCTCGTCCTTGAAGGACGGGTCGCCGATCATGCCGGTGCCGCCGCCCATCAGGGCGACCGGGCGATGGCCGGTCTTCTGCATCCAGTGCAGCATCATGATCTGGATCAGACCGCCGGCGTGCAGGCTCGGCGCGGTCGGGTCAAAGCCGATATATGCCGTGACCGTCTCGTTCCGGAAGAGTTCATCGAGACCCGCATTGTCGGAGGTCTGGTGAATGAACCCGCGTTCGCTCAGCGTGCGCAGGAAGTCGGATTTGAAGGCGGTCATGATCTTTCAGGCTCTTTGATGTTTGACGGAGGGCGCTGCCGGGGCAGCGCCTGCCCGTCGGACAGTTTACTTGAGGCGTTTGGGGCGGGGCTCGGACAGCTCGCCGCGCAGGCGGCGGTCGAGATAATCCGAGCATTCACCGATCAGGTTGTCGATCTGGTCGGTATAGAAGTGATTGACGCCGGGCATCGTCTTCTGGGTGATCGTAATACCCTTCTGCGACTGCAGTTTGTCAACGAGACCCTGAACGTCTGCCGGCGGCGCGACCCTGTCGGCGTCGCCATGGATGATCAGGCCCGAAGACGGGCAGGGGGCGAGGAACGAGAAGTCGTAGAGGTTCGGCTGCGGCGAGATGGACATGAAGCCCTCGATCTCGGGACGGCGCATGAGAAGCTGCATGCCGATCCACGCACCGAACGAGTAGCCGGCGATCCAGCAGTTCTTCGAATCGGGATGGAGCGTCTGCACCCAGTCGAGCGCCGCCGCTGCATCCGACAATTCGCCGGTGCCGTGGTCGAATGCGCCCTGGCTGCGGCCGATGCCGCGGAAGTTGAAGCGAAGCGTGGTGAAGCCGCGGCTCTGGAACATGTAGAAAAGATCGTAGACGATCTTGTTGTTCATCGTGCCGCCGAACTGTGGGTGCGGGTGCAGGATGAGCGCGATCGGAGCGTTCTTTTCCTTGGACGGCTGATAGCGTCCTTCCAGGCGTCCGGCCGGTCCGGCGAAAATGACCTCAGGCATGAGTACTCCACATTGGGCGTCGCAGCGCTTCGGGTTGCACAAGGAACTATGTTCCTTACCCTTGACGCGACGCCGACGCCTCCATAGAAGCTAGTTTAGAATTATTCAAAAATGACAGACGCAAAGCGTCCATCATGTCGGCAAGCCGGGTAGATAGGACGGCTCGCCCTAAAAATTCAAGGAAATTACGCCATTGAGGCCAAGTTTGGCCAAGAAGGCGTAAAGCAGACGTCGGATTCGCGGAGAAAAGCGGAAAATCAATGTCGGCAGCCCGTGCTTATCTTGATTACAACGCCAGTGCGCCTCTCCTTGAGTGCGCGCGCGCGGCCATGATTGATGCACTGGCCATGCCTGCGAATCCCTCTTCCGTTCACAGCGAAGGGCGTGCCGCCAAGCGTGTTCTCGAGACGGCGCGCCGACAGGTTGCCGCACTCGTCGGCGGAGAGCCCGCCCATGTGGTGTTCACTTCCGGTGCGACCGAGGCTGCGGCAACGCTTCTCTCTCCACGCTGGACGATGGGGCGTGCGCCGCTGACCTTCTCTGCGCTCTACGTGAGTGCCGCCGATCACCCCTGCATTTTGAAGGGCGGGCGCTTTTCCGCCTGCGCTATCAATACGATAGCCGTTCGTCCTGACGGCTTGGTCGATCTGATCGATCTTGAGGCGAAGCTCGCCGCCCATGATCGCGGCGAAGGGCTTCCGCTGGTCGCCGTGCACGCGGTCAACAATGAAACCGGCATCATTCAGCCGCTTGAAGATATCGGCCGTATCGCAAAGACGGCAGGCGCGGTGGTCGTCATCGACGCGGTGCAGGCTGCCGGTCGGATTCCGCTCGATATTTCAGCGGGATACGCAGACTACTTTATTCTTTCCTCGCACAAGATCGGCGGCCCGAAGGGCGCAGGCGCCATCGTCGGCAGCGCTGACCTGATGATGCCTGAACCGCTGATCAATGGTGGCGGGCAGGAGAAGGGACATCGCGGCGGCACGGAGAATCTGGCTGCTATCGTAGGCTTTGGCGCAGCAGCGTCCGAGGCGCTCGGCAAACTGTCTGGCATCGATGCGCTTGCCGCCATGCGTGACCGTTTCGAGGCTGCCATTCTGGCGCATGTACCCGATGCCGTGATCCATGGCCGGGGCGCGCCGCGCGTTGCCAACACCAGCTTCTTCTCGATCCCCGGCACCAAGGCCGAGACAGCGCAGATCGGCTTCGACCTTGGCGGTGTGGCCCTGTCTGCGGGATCCGCCTGTTCTTCTGGGCGTGTGGGACCAAGCCACGTGCTTGAAGCCATGGGGCTTGGTGATCAGGCCAGTGCGCTGCGCGTTTCCATCGGGCACGCGACGGGCGAGAATGAACTGGCACTTTTCGATGCGGCGCTGGCCAATATCGCTCGGCGGCGCAAGGGCGCTTCCGAGGCCGCCTGAGGCGGCGCTGTGAGAAAAATGGAACTGATGCAGATTAAAATGGAGAAAAAGACACATATTTAATATGTGACCGGATGAAACATCTGCTCCGATGCACTACATGAGGGTTGCCGCAAGGCAATCACGGTGTGCTCAATTTTGAAGACGGCCGGGTCTTGACCCCGGCATGGATGGAGAACGCATATGCCTGCCGTGCAGGAGACGATTGATCAGGTCCGCATGATCGATGTGGACCAGTACAAATATGGTTTCGAGACGCTCATCGAGAGCGAGCTGGCCCCCAAGGGCCTCAACGAAGACATCATCCGCTTCATTTCGGCCAAGAAGGAAGAGCCGGAATGGATGACGGAGTGGCGGCTGAACGCCTACAAGCGCTGGCAGGCCATGGAAGAGCCGAGCTGGGCGCGCGTCAGCTATCCCAAGATCGACTTTCAGGATCTGCACTATTACGCAGCGCCGAAGAACCAGACCGGCCCGAAGTCGCTGGACGAAGTTGATCCGGAATTGCTCAAGACTTACGAAAAGCTCGGTATCCCCTTGAGGGAGCAGGAAATTCTTGCCGGCGTTCGCAAGCAGGGCGAGCCGAGTGAGCTGGACGAAAACCCGAGCGACAATGTCTACAGCTCCGGTCGCGTTGCGGTTGATGCGGTCTTCGATTCCGTGTCGGTCGTGACCACGTTCAAGGAAGAACTCGCCAAGGCCGGCGTGATCTTCTGCTCGATCTCCGAGGCGATCCGCGAGCATCCCGAGCTGATCCAGAAATATCTGGGATCGGTCGTGCCGGTGTCGGACAATTATTATGCTGCGCTGAACTCCGCCGTCTTCACCGATGGCTCCTTCGTCTATGTGCCGAAGGGCGTGCGCTGCCCGATGGAATTATCGACCTATTTCCGCATCAACGAGCGCAACACCGGCCAGTTCGAGCGCACGCTGATCATCGCGGAAGAGGGCGCCTATGTGTCCTATCTGGAAGGCTGCACCGCGCCGCAGCGCGACGAGAACCAGCTGCACGCCGCTGTGGTCGAGCTGATTGCGCTGGACGATGCGGAGATCAAATACTCCACGGTCCAGAACTGGTATCCGGGCGATTCCGAGGGCAAGGGCGGCATCTACAACTTCGTCACCAAGCGCGGCGATTGCCGGGGCAATAACTCCAAGATCTCCTGGACCCAGGTCGAGACCGGTTCGGCGATCACCTGGAAGTACCCGTCCTGCATCCTGCGTGGCGACAACAGCCGCGGCGAGTTCTACTCGATTGCCGTTTCCAACGGCCATCAGCAGATCGATTCCGGCACCAAGATGCTGCATCTGGGCAAGAACACGTCGAGCCGCATCATCTCCAAGGGCATCTCTGCCGGCAAGTCGCAGAACACCTATCGCGGACAGGTTTCTGCGCACCGCAAGGCGGCCAACGCCCGTAACTTCACCCAGTGTGACAGCCTGCTGATCGGCAATGACTGCGGCGCGCACACGGTGCCCTACATCGAAGCGAAGAACGCCACGGCGCAGTTCGAGCACGAGGCGACCACGTCGAAGATTTCCGAGGATCAGCTGTTCTACGTCATGCAGCGCGGCATTCCCGAGGAAGAGGCCATCGCGCTCATCGTCAACGGCTTCGTCAAGGACGTCATCCAGGAACTGCCGATGGAGTTCGCCGTCGAGGCGCAGAAGCTCATCGGTATTTCGCTTGAAGGTTCGGTCGGCTGAGGCCGGCGCATTTGTTTGGAAAAAATCATGCTTGAGATCAAAAACCTGCACGCCCGCATCGCCGAGGATGGCACCGAGATCATCCGTGGCCTCAACCTGACCGTTAAGGCCGGCGAAGTGGCCGCGATCATGGGGCCGAATGGCTCCGGCAAGTCCACGCTGTCCTACATCCTCGCCGGTCGTGACGACTATGAGGTGACCGAGGGCGAGATTCTCTACAATGGCGAGTCCATTCTGGAGATGGATCCGGCCGAGCGCGCCGCCGCCGGCATCTTCCTTGCCTTCCAGTACCCGCTCGAAATCCCGGGCGTTGCCACGATGGAGTTCCTCAAGACCGCCATCAACGCGCAGCGCAAGGCGCGCGGTGAGGAAGAGCTGAAGATCCCCGAGATGCTGAAGCGCGTTCGCACCTCAGCCGACGAGCTGGAGATGAGCATGGACATGCTCAAGCGTCCGCTCAATGTCGGTTTCTCCGGCGGTGAGAAGAAGCGGGCCGAAATCCTGCAGATGAAGCTTCTGGAGCCGAAACTCTGCGTTCTGGACGAGACCGATTCCGGCCTGGACATCGATGCTCTGAAGATCGTTGCCGACGGCGTGAACGCCCTGCGTTCGCCGGATCGCGCCGTGCTGGTGATCACCCACTACCAGCGTCTTCTCGACTACATCGTTCCCGACACGGTTCACGTTCTCTACCGCGGCCAGGTCATCAAGTCTGGCGACAAGGATCTGGCGCTTGAGCTGGAGAAGAACGGTTACGCCGGCGTCATCGACGCAGCCGCTTGAGGTGACGAGATGAACCTTCATGCTCAAAACACGCTGACGGAGGCCGAAACGGCGCTGGTCAACGGCTATTCCAGCCGTTTCTCTGACCTGCCCGGCGATGCCGATGTCACCGTCCGTCGCGATGAGGCGCTCGAGCTTCTCAAGCAGGGCCTGCCCACGCGCCGCGTCGAAGCCTGGCACTACACCGATCTGCGCCGGCTTCTGTCGGTTGTTCCGGATTTCAAGCCGGTCGCCAATGCCGAGGCTGTTGATCCGCTGATCGAAAACGCGCTGGTCCTGCCCGTGCTGAATGGTGCAGCGCATGGCCGTGCCGCCGGGCCGGAAGGCCTGACCATCGCCACGCTGGCCGACAAGCTTCAGGAAGGCGCGCTTTCTGCCGAATGGCTGACGGCCTCCGACCGGTTCGACGCCGTTGGTGCGATCAACGCGGCTTTCGTTTCTGATGGCTACTGGCTCGATATCGCCGAAGGCGCGGAGCTCAGCCGTCCGGTCGAGCTTCAGAACATCCATGCGGGCGGTCAGGTGCATGGCCGTTTCGTGGTCAATGCGGCCGCCGGCTCGCGGGCGACCATCATCGAGCGCCAGACCGGTGTCGGCGATGCGCTTGCATCATCCGTCACGCATCTGGACGTTGCCGATGGCGCGCATGTGTTCTGGATCCTGCTTCAGGAACAGCCGGACGATGCGGCCTATCTCGGCCAGTTCACGGCCTCGCTGGGCAAGGAGTCGAGCCTGACGCTCTTCATCCTGAACAGCGGCGGTAAACTGGTTCGCCAGGAAGTGAAGGTTGAGGCGCGGGGCGAGGGCTCCGAGTTCAAGCTTCGTGGCGTGAACCTTCTTGGCGGCGAGACCCATTGCGACGTGACCATGGTGCTCGATCACCTGGCGCCCGACACGGTCTCCACCGAGACCTTCCGCAATGTCGTCACGGGCAAGGCCAATGGCGTGTTTCAGGGCCAGATCCGCGTTGCGAAGATCGCCCAGAAGACCGACGCCAAGATGGCCTGCAACACGCTGTTGCTGTCCGATGATGGCGGTTTCTCCTCCAAGCCGGAACTCGAGATCTTCGCCGACGATGTGGCCTGCGGCCACGGCGCGACGGTGACCGATATCGAGAAGGAGCACCTCTTCTACCTGATGGCGCGTGGCATCGATGAGAAGACCGCACGCGGTCTGCTGGTCAAGGCCTTCGTGGCCGAGGTGATCGAAGAGCTCGAGGATGAAACCGTGATCGAGGCGCTGGAGGCCAGGCTGGTCGACTGGTTCGCCGAGCACGGCTAGAGCGCCGTGCGTCCATCCGGACGCACAAAGGACGCTCTAACCTGTTGGATCTACGCATCGTGCTTTCCGAAAATCGATTCCGAATTTCGGGCCGATGCGCTAATCCTAAACCACTCACGCCCGCCTTTCTGAGCGAGGGGCGGGCACGCGGGGTTCGAAATGGACCAGAAGGTCGACACTATGCGTTATGACGTTGAAGCCGTTCGCCGGGATTTCCCCATCCTGGCGCGAGAGGTGTACGGCAAGCCGCTCGTCTATCTCGACAATGGCGCGTCCGCGCAGAAACCGCAGGCGGTGATCGATGCGATCACGCATGCCTACAGCAATGAATACGCCAATGTTCATCGCGGCCTGCACTTTCTCTCGAACGCCGCCACGGATGCCTATGAAAAGGCGCGTGAAACGGTTCGGCGCTTCCTGAATGCGGAAAGCACCGATCAGATCATTTTCACCAAGTCGGCCACCGAGGCCATCAACACCGTCGCCTATGGCCATGCGATGCCGAATATCGGCGAGGGCGACGAGATCGTTCTGTCGATCATGGAGCATCACTCCAACATCGTGCCCTGGCATTTCCTGCGCGAGCGCCATGGCGCGAAGCTCGCCTGGATTCCGGTCGATGAGCAGGGCGTGCTCACGGTCGAGGCGTTCGAGAAGACGCTCACCGACCGTACGAAGCTCGTCGCCATTACGCATATGTCGAATGTGCTTGGCACCGTCACGCCGCTGAAGGAAATCATCCGCATCGCCCATGAGCGCGGCATTCCGGTTCTGGTCGATGGCAGCCAGGGCGCCGTCCACCTGCCGGTCGACGTGCAGGCGCTCGACTGCGATTTCTATGTCTGCACCGGGCACAAGCTCTACGGGCCTTCGGGCATTGGCGTGCTCTATGGCAAGAAAGAGCGCCTTGCAGCCATGCGGCCCTTCCAGGGCGGCGGCGAGATGATCGAGGACGTGACGCTCGACAGTGTCACCTATAACGATCCGCCCCACCGCTTCGAGGCCGGCACGCCGCCCATCGTGCAGGCGATCGGGCTTGGCGCGGCGCTTGAATATATCGAAGGCGTTGGCCGTGAGGCGATTGCGGCTTACGAGGCCGATCTGGTGCGCTATGCGCATGAGCAGCTGTCGCGCATCAACGCGCTGCGCATCTTCGGCAATGCGCCGGACAAGGGCGCCATCGTCTCGTTTGAGATCGAGGGCATTCATGCGCATGACGTGTCCATGGTGATCGACCGTTCGGGCGTCGCCGTCAGGGCAGGAACGCACTGCGCGCAGCCGCTGTTGAAACATTTCGGGGTAACCTCGACCTGCCGCGCGTCGTTCGGCATGTACAACACGCGCGAGGAGGTCGACGCCCTCGCTGAAGCGCTTGAGAAAGCGCGGCGTTTTTTCGGGTGAACAAGATGACTGACACACCGCAGGACACGGACCAGACAGTCGAGGCCACGGCCCCGCAGGAGACGGCAGCCAAAACGTCTTCCATTCCGCAGGAAGAGCTTGCTCGCCTGACAGACGACATCGTCAGCGCGCTGAAGACGGTCTACGATCCGGAAATCCCCGCCGACATCTATGAGCTCGGCCTGATCTACAAGGTCGATATCGAGGATGATCGCTCGGTGAAGATCGATATGACGCTGACCGCTCCGGGCTGTCCCGTGGCCGGGGAGATGCCCGGCTGGGTGCAGAACGCCGTCAGCACGGTCGAGGGGGTCAGCAATGTGGAAGTGACCATGGTTTTCGATCCGCCATGGACGCCCGATCGGATGTCCGAGGAAGCCCAGTTCGCCGTTGGCTGGTACTGAGCAGGTGATGCGTGGCCCTTGCAAGAGCCACGCATCTTGCCCATCTTGAAGACAGGACCTTTCCGCGAGCCTTTCACTCGCCGTGAACGGAGAATTCGATGAGCCGATTTCAAGTGATGACCATGACCGACGCGGCGGCAGGCCGCGTGCGCGACATCGTTGCCGCCCGTGAGGGCGCGAAGGGCGTGCGTGTCGGCATCAAGAAGGGCGGCTGCGCCGGCATGGAATACACGGTGGACCTCGTCACCGAGGCGGACCCCAAGGACGACCATGTGGAACATGAAGGCGCGCATGTCTATGTCGCGCCGGAAGCCGCACTGTTTCTTCTGGGCACGCAGCTCGACTTCGAGGTCACCAAGCTGCGCACCGGGTTCACCTTCAACAACCCGAACCAGACATCGGCCTGTGGCTGCGGTGAATCCATCGAGCTTCAGCCGGCAGACCTGAAAGCGCTTGCCGAAGCGCGCGGCGCGGCCTGACGCGCCGCCGTGGACGATGATGCGATCCACGATCTTTTCGCCGGGCTTGGGCCCGTTTCCATAAAACGCATGTTTGGCGGGAAGGGCATCTATCATCAGGGTGTCGTCTTCGCTCTGGAGGTCAGCAGCGAAATCCTTCTGAAGGCTGATGCGGAAAGCGCGGCTGATTTCGCCGAGGCCGGTTGCCGCCAGTGGGTCTATGAGGGCCATAAGGGGCGGGGGCCTGTCGCCATGCCTTACTGGTCCATTCCGGACGCTGCCCTTGATGATCCCGACGAGATGGCTCTCTGGGCGCAACGGGCCTTTCAGGCTGGCCTCAGAAGCCGGAAGCGCTGACAGGCGCAAGAGACACATCACGCAATAAGAAAAGCCGCCGCAGGCAGGAGCCAGCGGCGGCTTTTTCAATTCGTCACAAGATCGGATCGGGTCAGGTCTTGACCTGGATCTTCATGAAGGCGGGCACATCGTCGCCGAAGCCGACGATCGTGTTTTCCTCTTCACGCGGCTTGCGCCTGTTGTCGCGGCGCTGCTCGGAGCGGTCCTGCTGGGGCCTGTCCTGCTTTGCCTTGCGCTCGGCATTGTCGGACTTGATCTCTTCCTTGCGCGACTTCCTGTCGGTGTCCTGCCCGGAATTCTGTGCAGAACCCTGCTTCTCCTTCGCGCCGGCATCCTTCTTGCCGCCACGCTTGGAGCCGCGCCCGCGCTTCTCCTCTTCAGGGCTTTCGTCAGCCTGAAGCGTCGAAAGATCGCCGTCCAGCCATTCGACGTCCTGGCCGATCAGCTTTTCGATGGAAACCATATATTTGCGATCCGCTTTGGTGATCAGCGTGAAGGCAGCGCCCTTGCGTCCTGCACGACCCGTTCGGCCAATGCGGTGCACATAATCGTCGGCATGGGTGGGAATGTCGAAGTTGAAGACGTGGCTGACATCCGGGATGTCGAGACCGCGTGCTGCAACATCGGAGGCCACGAGCAGCTTCAGATTGCCCTTGCGGAAATTCTCCAGCATCGTCATGCGCGCGCGCTGATCCATGTCGCCATGCAGGGCGCCTGCATCATATTCATGACGCACCAGCGAACGGAACAGGGTCGCAACCTCGCTCTTGCGATTGCAGAAGATGATCGCGTTTTTCAGCGTCTCGCCTTCATCGTCGATCAGCTTGCGCAGCCGCTCGCGCTTGTCCCACGGCTTGGAGCCGCTCTTGACGAAGCGCTGCGTGATGTTGGTTGCGGTGGTGGCCGGACGGGAGACCTCGACGCGCACCGGCGCCTGCAGAAACTGCTCCGTAAGCTTGGTGATCTCCGGCGGCATGGTGGCCGAGAAGAACAGCGTCTGACGCGTAAAGGGAATCAGCTTGCAGATGCGCTCGATGTCGGGGATGAAGCCCATGTCGAGCATGCGATCCGCCTCGTCGATCACGAAAATGTCGACGCCGGTCAGAAGCAGCTTTCCGCGTTCGAAATGATCCAGCAGGCGGCCGGGCGTCGCGATCAGCACATCGGCGCCGCGCTCCAGCTTCTTTTCCTGCTCTTCAAAAGAAACGCCACCGATCAGAAGAGCAATGTTCAGTCGGTGATTCTTGCCGTATTTGACGAAATTCTCTTCGACCTGGGCGGCAAGTTCGCGCGTCGGCTCCAGAATGAGCGTGCGCGGCATGCGTGCTCTTGCACGGCCGCGCTCGAGGCGCGTCAGCATCGGCAGAACGAACGAGGCCGTCTTGCCGGTGCCCGTCTGTGCGATGCCCAGCACATCCTTGCCGGCCAGGGCATGCGGTATCGCACCCGCCTGGATCGGGGTTGGTTGCGTATAGCCCGCGTCGGTCACGGCGGAGAGGACCTTTTGGGACAGGCCCAGATCGGAAAATGTCAACGCTTCCTGAGCGGTGTCTTGTTCTTCTGCTGGCACGTTTCGGCTGTCTTTGGTTTCTGCGGCCTGATGCCGCCTCATAAGGCATGGAGCCTCGAATCTTAGGTGGCGTACGGCTTGGAGCGCCCGATGTCAACAGATGGCTTGCCGTAAAGTCACCTATTGTTCAATAGCGGAACTGCTCTGAGAGGATGCGTTCGTTCCAAGAATGGCTCTCGTCGAAAAGCACTGTAACGGTCTCATCGTGCGATTCGCGCACGGTCACGGAGACGACGGATTTGATCTCCGTATGATCCGCAACCGCATTTACGGGGCGTTTTCCCGGCTCCAGAATGTCGAAATGCACGGTCGCCTGATTGGACAGAAGCGCCCCGCGCCAGCGACGCGGGCGGAACGGGCTTACCGGCGTCAGCGCCAGAAGCGGCGCGTCCAGCGGCAGGATCGGGCCATGCGCGGAAAGATTGTAGGCTGTGGACCCGGCCGGCGTCGCCACCATCACGCCGTCACAGATCAGCTCTTCAAGCCGCACCTTGTCGTCTATAGCGATGCGGATCTTTGCGGCCTGGTAGGACTGGCGCAGAAGCGACACTTCGTTCACGGCCAGCGCCTTCACCGTGTTGCCGTCAGCATCCACGGCGATCATCTGGAGCGGTCGCACCGTTTCGGGAATGGCCGCCGCCACACGCTCGCGCAGCCCGTCCTCACGGTATTCGTTCATGAGGAATCCGATGGAGCCGCGGTTCATGCCATAGATGCGTTTGCCGGCACCCATGGTTTCGCGCAGAATGTGCAGCATGAAGCCATCGCCGCCCAGCGCGACAATCACATCCGCGTCCTCGGGGCGCTCCTGGCCGTAGAGTGCGGACAGGCGCTTTGCAGCTTCCTGTGCGTCCCTGGTGTCGGCGCAGACGAAGGAAAGGGCCATCGGCTTTCGGGTCATGGTAATCTAAGGGCCCTTGAACTTGAGGCAGGAGCCTATCGGTTAGCATGCGTGCGAACGCGTGCAAAGGCATATGCGGCTGCATTGATGTGGGGATCGCAACCGGCTGTCGCCAGTTTTGATTTCACTTGAGCGCGGATTGTGCTAACGCATCGCCGGATGCCCTTGTAGCTCAGTTGGTAGAGCACCTGATTTGTAATCAGGGGGTCGGCGGTTCGAGTCCGTCCGGGGGCACCATTCCAACCTTCTCGCTTTGTTTTTGCTAGCTTTGCTCCGATTGTTTCCTCACCCGGATTTTGGGTGCGGTCCGGTATGTTCTCCAACTGTATCGAGATTCGGCCTGCTTTTTTGCGCCTCTGCGCTCGCTCTGGCCTTTTACGTCCGGGCGCGACCCGCTCAGATAAAACACTACACCGCTGACGAACTCATGGGGTTCAATTGCGAAGAGCTTGGTGCTGCGCATGAGGACCTGATCGTCGCCTATCATGATGCCGAGATCGCCCGCCACAGAAGGGAAGGTTCGTTTAGCGATGACCTTGGGCTTCTTAAGGAGGATGTCCTGCCGTTTGTCGTTCTCATGAGGCGGTTCATGCAGGACAACGACATAAGAGAAGCCGACCTCGCAAAACCTTCATCGCCCTCTGCAACACTCCAGAAGTCCAGCTTTTATGCCGAAATATCCGGTCTATGCGCGGGAAACCCCTCGTTGGGAGCCGTTGAGGCAATGCGGCAGGCCGCAACAAAACTCAATCTGATTGATTAGTCCGCAAATCCATAGTGGCGTGAGAAGCTCTTGAAGCCTGGTCAGGTTCAGGGAGGAGGTTGCGTTCATGCTCGTTGCTTCTGGCGTGGATGGTTGCCGGGATTGTCCTGAATTCTTCGGCTGTCCTGTGCGGTGTCGCGCAGAGAAGGTGTGGGACGCCGGTAACTGCAGAGTGTTCAACCAGTATGGCGTGGCCGAGGTTTGGGTTTCTAAGTCGGACAGCTTTGAACGACCGCCACTCGTCCTTTGCAATTTGAAATGAGTTTTCGAAATATCTCGGGACCGAGCGCAATCGAATGTATCGATGTGATCGATCCCCATGAATGTTCTTCCGTGAAATTTTCCGTATGTTGTATATCAATTCAAATATCGCGCCATGGTAGATAAAGTTAGCTGACAAATTTATTTTTCTACTTTTGGGCGAATCGTATTACTTTCTCCTCAATACGTAATTCTTGGCGAAGCCACCGTTAGTCCGGCAGCAAAACGCGCCCGTGACCAAGAGGAGCCAGCGTGCGTAGGATTTGCATATTGCTCGTTTCATCAGCCGCCTTCCTGACCTGGGCAGGTGGCGTTGTGGCGCAGGCGGCGACTGCGACCAGCACTCTGAACGTGCAGATCACCATTCAGGCCGAATGCACCATTGTATCCGTCGGAAGTCTCGATTTTGGGGCGCAGGGTGTCATTGACGCCAATATCGATCAGAGCAGCACGATTTCCATCCAATGCACCGATGGCACGCCATACGAGGTGGGGCTGGATGCCGGCGCGGGTTCAGGTGCAACCGTGGCGACACGGTTGATGACCGGTCCCGCGTCGGCAACCATTTCCTATGGTCTCTATCAGGATGCGGCGCGTTCCGTTTTGTGGGGAGACACGACCGGTGTCGACGTGGTGACGGGGACGGGCAATGGAAACGCGCAGGCGTTGACCGTCTATGGCCGGGTGCCGCCGCAGGCAACGCCCGGCGCTGGCGTTTATGCCGACACGGTGACGGTGACCGTGACCTATTAGGATTGCCAAGGGAGACCGGAATGCCAATGCGTTTTTGTTGTCTCGTTGTCCTGTTCCTTGCGTTGCAGATGTCCGCTGCTTCGGCTGGCAGTCTGCGTGTCGCGCCGACCACGCTCGACCTGATTGCGCCCGATAGCGCGGCCGTGCTGCGGCTGCGCAATGATGCGGCTGCGCCCATGCAGGTTCAGGTGCGCGTTTTTCGCTGGAGTCAGTCTGGCGGCCAGGATCGTTTCGAACCCACGCGCGATGTCGTTGCGAGTCCCCCGGCAACGCAGCTTTCGCCGGGTGTCGATTACACGATACGTGTGGTGCGCACCGCCCGGACGCCTGTTCGCGGGGAGGAAAGTTATCGCGTCGTGGTGGATCAATTGCCCGACCCGGCAAAGCGACGGGCCGGGGCGGTCAATCTTGTGGTGCGGCACTCCATCCCGGTTTTCTTCCGCGCGCCCGATGCTGCACCGGCGCGGGTCGCGCTGGGGTTGGTGCGGATGGACGGGCAGCTTCTGCTGGTTGCCCGCAATCAGGGCGCGTCACGATTGCGGCTTGCCGACGTCGTGCTGCTTTCAGGTGGCGGTGTGGTTGGGCGGGATGAGGGCCTGACGGGTTACGTGCTTGGTGGCGCGAGCATGCAGTGGCCGATCAGGACAAGTGGAAGGGTTGGCGCGGGGCCGCTTGTGATGCGGGCGCAAAGCCATCTCGGTCCCATTGAAACCAGTCTGGCCATACAGCGCCGCTAGTGCGCTTCTCACCATCGCGCTGGGGCTTGTTGGCAAGCCCGTCAGCGCCAGCGAGGGCGGTGCTTTCTCCGGCGCTGCTCCCGGGCTCGTGGAGGTGGTTCGCGAGCTCTATCTGGAAGTGTTCATCAATGAGCGGCCGGTCGGGATGATCGGGAACTTCAAGGAGCTGTCGACCGGCGAGCTGGCGGCGACGGGGCAGGAGCTGCGTGAGGTGGGTATCGAGCCACGCGGGGATTCAAGATTCGGCGAAAACATATTTCTTTTAAATGAATTGCCGGATGTTGTTGTTGCAGTGGATGAGGCCGGGCAGCGACTGTTTGTGACCGTCGGGCATGAGGGGCGCGCTGCCAGAACGCTGGATCTGTCGCAGGATGCCAATGACGAAGGCGGGGCCGGTCGCTCCATCTATGGGGCGCTTTTGAACTACGCGCTGTTTGCCACCTCGCACTCATTCGAGCGCGGGCAGACCGGGCTTCTGAAGGGCGTCTCCGGCAGTTTCGAGGCGCGGCTCTTCAGTCCGCACGGCACGTTCAGCCAATCGTTTCTCGCCGGCTATACGGATGGTCAGCTCGATGGGCTAACGCGGCTTGCGACCAGCTGGACCCGCGATGACGACGAGCGCCTTTTGACCTGGCGCGCCGGCGATCTGGTGAGCGGCGGTCTGGCCTGGACACGGCCCGTTTATCTGGGCGGCGTGCAGCTGCAGCGCAATTTCGGCATGCGCCCTGATCTGGTCACGCTGCCACTGCCATCCTTTTCGGGCACGGCGGCCGTTCCATCGACGCTTGAAGTCTATGCCGACAACACGCGCCGCTTTTCCGGCGCTATCGATGAAGGTCCGTTTGAACTGGTCAATCTGCCGGCTGTTTCCGGCGCCGGGTCGGCACGCATCGTCCTGCGCGATGCGCAGGGGCGCGAGACCGAGGCCACACTGCCTTTCTACGCCTCGACGCGGCTGTTGCGGCGCGGACTGCTCGATTTCTCGGTCGAGGCGGGCTTTCCCCGCCGCGCCTTCGGCAGCCGCTCCTCCGATTACGACAGCCGGTTGATGGCGTCGGCCAGCATGCGCTACGGCCTCACCGACAGGCTGACGCTGGAAGGCCATGTGGAAGGCGGGGGCGGGCTGGTGAATGGCGGTGCAGGCATCGCCTTTCCCATCGGTCCTTATGGTGCTGCCTCTCTCGCGGCTGCGGCAAGCCATTTCGATGGTGAGAGCGGCGGTCTCGTCAACGGATCGGTGGAGCTGGGCTTTGAGGGGTGGTCGCTGCGTGGGCGGCTGCAACGCAGCTTCGGCGCGTATCACGATATCGCATCGGTCACGGCGCTGCCGGTGAATGGCGATCTGGAAGCCCGCTGGCTGGGTGCCGGCGTTCCGCGCGCCATCGACCAGATATCGCTCGGCATCCCGCTGCGCTTCGATCCCTCGACCCTCAGCCTCTCCTATACGCATATCGAGGATGCGCACAGCGAAAGCAGCCGCATTCTCTCGCTGTCCTACAGCCGGCGCATAGCCCGTCGCGGCAATTTCTATCTCACCGGTTTTGTTGATGCCGAGGAAAAAGAGAATTTTGGCGTTTTCGGTGGAATTTCAATCGCTTTTGGAGAAAACTTCAACGCTTCCAGCGGCATTGAAAGCCGCCCGGATGGCACGCGTCTGGTCTCGCAGCTCTCCCGGCAGGAAACGCGTGAAGAGGGGAGTTTCGGCTGGCGTCTGCGAAGCGCGGAGGGCGGGCGTTCCGAGCGTTCCGCATCGCTCAGCTATCGCGGACGGCACGGGCGCATCGAGGGCGCGCTTTATCAGCACGACGACGCGTTTCAGGCGGAAGCGTCGCTCGATGGCGCTCTGGTTCTGGCTGGCGGCGGGGCATTTGTCGCAAACCGCATTGATGGGGCATTTGCCGTTGTCGATACCGGCGCGCCGGGTGTTGCAGTTTCCCATCAAAACCGTCCCGTCGGAACGAGCGACCGGTGGGGGCGGTTGCTCGTTCCCGATCTGGTGGCGAATGAGGAAAACGCCTTCTCCATCGACCCGGCGGATCTGCCGCTCGATGCGGACATCCCGATGACTGCGACGAGCGCCGTGCCGCCGCGCAAGGGCGGGGTAGCGGTTGCCTTCGGTATTGAGCGGCAGGCGCGTGGCGCGCTCGTTTCATTCGTGGATGGAGAAGGCGCGCCGCTTCCCGTCGGATCGGTCGGGGCGTTTCAGGGCCACGCCTTCTTCATCGGCTATGATGGCGCGACCTATCTGACGGGGCTTGGCCGGGAGAACGCCGTGCGCATCGAGCTGCCCGATGGGCAGGTCTGCGCTGCCTCCTTCGCCTATCGGTCACAGCCGGGCGAGCAGGTGCAGCTGGAGGCGGTGCCATGCCGCTAGAGCAATTTCAGAAAAAGGGGGAACCGGTTTTCTGTCCAAAATTGCGTAAAAACAATATGTTGGAGCGTTTTCGCGATCCACCGAAAAGCGAAAACCCTCCAGGCCGGGAAAGGGCGCTTCTCGCAGCTCTGCTCTTCCTCGCCTTCATGCTGGGCGCGCTTTCGCAGGCGCGTGCGCAAAGCTGCAACTTCACCATCTCCGACATGGGTTTCGGCGCGGTCGACACGCTTTCAGGCGGGGCGGTGAACGGGACGGCCACGATCAATGTGAACTGCACCGGCCTTTCGCTCACGCGTATCCTGATCTGTCCGAGCATTGGCGCGGGCAGCGGCGGCGCGACCGTCTCTGCGCGGCAGATGGCGAGCGGCGGCGACACACTCGCTTACCAGCTCTACTCCGACGCCGGGCGCACGGTGGTGTGGGGTTCCTATTTTTGGGGCTTCGCCGCCACGCCGCCGACGCTCGAACTCACACTCGGCGTGCTTGGCAGCGGATCGGCGAGTTTCACGCTCTATGGCCAGGTGTTCGGCAGCCAGTCGACCGTGCCGGCGGGAACCTATCTGTCCGCCTTTTCAGGCGCGGACGTGAATTTCATCTATCGCTACACGCTTCTGAGCGACTGTTCGAACCTGTCGGGCCAGACGGCGTCCCCGTCCTTCACCGTTTCGGCCTCCATTGCCGACAATTGCCTCGTCGCCACGCAGGATCTGGATTTCGGTGCCCATGGCGTTCTGACGGGCAATGTGGACACGACGGGCGGGGTGACGGTGACCTGTACGCCGGGCACGGCCTACACGGTCGGGCTCGATGGCGGGCAGGCCGCAGCACCGCCAGCGGCGCGGCTGATGAGCAAGGGAAGCGAAACGGTGACTTACGGGCTCTATCAGGATGCAGCGCGCAGCCTGCCATGGGGGCTGGCCGCCATTCCGGGCGAGGCGGTGCCCGGCACGGGTAGCGGCAGCGGGCAGGTGCTGACCGTCTATGGCCGCGTGCCGCCGCAGACGACGCCTTCGCCGGGAACCTACACGGACACGGTGGTCGTGACCGTTACTTACTGAGCACCGGATTGATCCGATGCTCCATCAATGAGCCGGATCGTCCTTTGCGCGTCCGGGAGGACGCAGGGCGATTTAGCGGCTGCCGAGATACTGGCGCGCCGCATAGAGCGACACGGCGGCGGCATTGGAAACGTTCAGCGAGCGGATTGCGCCGGGCATGTCGAGACGGGCGAGTGCGGTGACGGTGTCGCGTGTCTTCTGCCGGAGCCCCTTGCCCTCCGCGCCCAGAACCAGCGCGATGCGGTCTGCGGCGAATGTGGCCTCAAGCTGGGCCGGCCCGTCCGAATCGAGACCGATGGTCTGGAAGCCGGCGGCGGAGAGTTCTTCCAGCGCCTCGGCCAGATTGCGCACGGTCAGATGGTCGATATGCTCCAGCGCGCCGGAGGCGGCCTTGGCGAGCACACCCGATTCGGAGGGGCTGTGCCGCGCCGTGGTGACAAGCGCGTTGACGCCGAAGGCGACGGCCGAGCGCATGATCGCGCCGACATTGTGCGGATCGGTGACCTGATCGAGCACCAGCACCAGGCCTGCGCCTTCCAGATCGCCGAGCGGCCTTGGTTTCAGCGGTTCCGCCTCGATCAGAACGCCCTGATGCACTGCGTCCGGCCCGGTGAGGCCATCGATGGCGCGCGGCTCGACGATCTCCACGGGGAAGGGCAGGGCCGAGGGCTCGCCCAGCTCCAGCCGGGCAGCGGCGTTGCGGGTGACGCGCATATGCTTGATTCGACGCTGTGGATTGTCGAGGGCGGCGCGCACCGTGTGCAGGCCATAAAGCCGCACAAGGCCGTCGCGCGGGCCTTCGCCGCGTCGGGAATCGCTTTTGCCATCGCCCTGCTTCTGCTGTGTACGGTCCCTGTGGGCCCGCCGGAGGCGTGCGTAATGGCTGTCTTTCGGGGTCTTTGAATTCTGATCGTCGCTCATGCGTTCTCTATAGGCGCGCCGGGCGATTGTGGAAACAGGATTTGCGTTCTGAAAATTTTTGACACCAGATTTGCGACAGGCGGTTGACACTTCGAAGCGGTCTCTGCATAAGGCGCGCATTGCGGGACTGAGCGGGGCGATTTGCCCACACGAAGTTCACGCCACGTCGCTGAGCTCTGACGGAAACGGAGGGGTGTCCGAGTGGTTAAAGGAGACGGACTGTAAATCCGTTGGCTAAGCCTACGCTGGTTCGAATCCAGCTCCCTCCACCACCGTCTCCCAGAGCCAGCGCAGCGAACCCGGCGGGTATAGCTCAATGGTAGAGCAGCAGCCTTCCAAGCTGAATATGCGGGTTCGATTCCCGCTACCCGCTCCAGGTTGCCTCCTCAAAAATTGCTGAATTTTGTGATGGCGTTCGCTTGCCGTGCCTTTGGCCTGGCAAGGCGGCTGGTTTTGGCTTGAGAATGAAGCGGCCTTCGCCGGTCTCGCTGTGGAACGGGGGGAGCTTTAGCAGAAACGGGCGGGCGCTACTTAGAAGTCATCCCAAGCGCGGGGATCGGAATGTGCAACCTTGGTTTGGGACCGCGTGGAGGGCGTCAATTAACCGGGGGGCGGGGCGGTTCTGATAGGGTGGTGCTGGATATTGCGGGGAGCTGACCTAATGGCAGTAATGCTGCGCGCCCATCCCAGCCGTTTAAACCTTTCGATATGGGGCACGGAAGCCGCCATTCGATACCATTGGCAGTAGTGGCAGAGAGGGGCGGGAAACGACGCCATCGAAGTCGATTGGATACGGCTGGCCTGCCGCGCCGCCGCGCCGCATGGCAGCTCCGAGCCCCTCCCGAATGGGTCACCTCGAGCTAAAGCTGACCAATACTATTGGAGGGCATGATTTGGGTAACGCATTAGTTCCGGAGTTTTCAGTCTCGGATTGGCGTCTTTCAAAGGTGTTCTATTGCGATGTGCTTGGTTTCGAGTGTGCTTATGAGCGTCCCGAAGAAGGCTTCTGCTATCTCCGACTTGGTGATGCGGAGCTGATGATCGATCAGATAGGACAGGGCCGCACCTTCGATGATGGGTATCTTCCTGTAAGCTATCCCTTTGGTATGGGCCTGAATGTTCAAATCCGTGTGCCCTCGGTTGACCCGCTTATTGAAGCTCTTGCCAACATCAATCACCCACTTTTCCTTCCCGTGGAGGAAAAGTGGGTGATTGATGTTGGCGATGGCGAGAGCGGAAACAGGCAATTCGTAGTCGCCGACCCGGATGGCTATCTGCTGCGGTTCTGTCAGGACCTCGGAATGCGTAGCCCCACCGCTTGATGCAGGCCTATGACGGAATGCCCGCTCCGTCCGCATTGCCGCCGTTTGGTAGCCAGCCGCCTTCGCAGATGCAATGGATGGCGGCGTCGGCGGGTTGCACCGCAGCATCCTATCAGCAGGTGAATGACCGGTTTGGGCCGCAAGCATCGACGTATTCTGTACCAACCAATGTCAGCTAGCCGCCAGTCACCTGATGGCCCCAGAGTGGCGGTTCTCCGGGATATTCGTTATCCAGCTGAGGCAAGCTTGAGAGTGCACCTGTCGGGAAGCAACAGAAGCACGCATTCAAATGAAAGTAAGATCAGCCTTCTTCCGGTGTCAGCGCAGCATCGCTCATGCGGCACAAATCCGTCCGCCGATGGGCCAAAACACGCCCTACCAACCCGTCCTGAAACGTGTTTCAGGTCTCCGAACCCGTTTCCGGTCCCTATGCCTCCCCGGATCTGATCCAAGGAGAGACCTGAAATGTTCAAGATCTGCTTCAGCGCGGTTGCGCTGGTTTTTCTGGGTTCCGCTGCGCAGGCCGATGTCGGGTTTCGCACTGTCGGCATTGGCGGTGAGGGGCCGCGGCCGCTCAATGTTGCGCTGTGGTATCCGGCTGAGGGCGGTGCGCCCGGGGTGGTGGTGGGGGAAACGCCGGCCTTCGTCGGCGGGCGCGTTGTGCGTGATGCGCAGCCTTCGGCGGGTGCGCATCCGCTGGTCGTTCTTTCGCATGGCTATGGCGGCACCTGGCGCAATCTCAGCTGGCTTGCGGTCGCGCTTGCCGATGAGGGCTATGCCGTCGCCGCGCCGGATCATCCCGGCACCACGCATTTCAATCGTGATCGACGGCAGGCGGCCATGCTCTGGGAGCGGCCGCGTGATCTGGGCCGGGTCATCGATGCAGTGCTGGAGGAGCCGGCGCTTGCCGGTTCCATCGCACCGGAGCGGATCGCGGCCATCGGCCATTCGCTCGGTGGCTGGACCGTTACGGCGCTGGCGGGTGGCCGGTTCGATCCGGATTTGTTTGCGCGGGACTGCGCGTCGGGCATTGCTTCGAGAGCCTGTCCCACAAGCGATCTGAACGATATGGGCGATCTGAAGCTCGATGCACCCGGCCTCAGGCAGGATATGCACGATCCGCGCATCCGCGCCTTTGTCTCACTCGATCCCGGTTTTGCGCGCGGCTTTACGCCTGAAAGCCTTGGCGGTGTCGATGTGCCGGCGCTGCTGATCGGGGCCGGTGTCGATATCGGGGATCGGCCTGCCGAGCTGGAAAGCGGATGGCTGGCGGAGCACCTTCCCGCAGACACCACGGAATGGGTGATGCTCCCGGATGCGATGCATTTCAGCTTTCTGCAGCTGTGCAAGCCGGGGGCGGCGGCCATGATCGAGGCGGAAGATCCGGGTGACGGGATCGTCTGCCGCGATGGCGCGGGCCGGGGCCGCGCCGCCATACACGCGGAAGTTCTGGACCGGATCACGGCGTTTCTGGGCCGCTCGCTTTCGCTGCGCTGAGGCCCGCTTCGCCGGTTTCTTTTGCCCGCCGCCGCCAGTCGCTGGGCGAAAGGCCGGTCACGCGCCGGAACGTGTTGTTGAAGTTCGATTTCGTCTGAAAGCCGCAATCGAACATGATCGCGGTGACGGGGCGGTCGGTCTCTTCCAGAAGCGTCATCGCCTCGCGGATGCGCCACTGGTTGATTTCCTGCGAAACATTCCGGCCGAGCCTGCGGTTGATTGCCTGCGAAATCTGCCGCCCCGGAATGCCGACGCGCCGCGCCAGCCGCTCCAGTGTGAGATCTGGATCGCGATAGAGCTGGCGCTCGCTCAACACCCGATGGGTTGCGGCCAGCACAAGCGCATCGTCGGCGGTGGGCTGATCCCGTTCTTCCACGCGCGTGGTTGCTTCTGCTGCCGGAGGCTCTTCGGTCTCGGGCAGGCTGCGCGCGACGGCGAGTGCTGCCCATGCGATCAGGGGCAGCACGGCCATGTTGCCGACGCTGACGATGGTTGCGGCATGCGCGCCGCCGGCAAGGCCGAAGTCGAAGGCGATGGCCAGATCGATCATGCCTGAAAAGACAAGCAGGGCGCCGACAAACATTGCCGCGCGGCAGGGGTCGACGGCCGCACCGAGCCGGGCTCCTGCAAAATTTTCTTCGCCCTGCAGTCCGCGCCACATCAGAGCGCTGCCATAGCCAAAGAACAGGAAAGCCAGCAGGGCGTCGATGGGCGTCTGAAAGTGTGGCCACAGAAGGGAAAGCACCAGGATGACCGCGCCGGGCAGGTAGTGCGGCCAGGCGGGCCGACGCGCGCCGCCCTCAAGGCCCGCAAAGCAAAGCCACGCCGTTGCCGGCAGGAGTGCGGCGAACACGGGCTGGAGGAAGCGGAAAACCGGCGCGTCGAAGCTCCAGCGCAGGCTGACGAGGGTCATCAGGGCGGTGCTGACGGCGAGAAACACGATGATGGGCCGGAACCTGCGGTCTCGCTTCAGGGCGACAAGGCAAAGCACAAAGCCCAGCAGGAGCGCGACGATGGCGGGCAGGGGGATCAGGATCATGCGCTATCTATATGGCACCGGGCCCGCGGATAAAGGGCGGATCGGCGGTGCGGCGTTGCTTGTTTCAGAACCCCGAGCAGATCTGAACCGAGTGCGGCAGCGGTTTCGGGTCGGTTGTACACGTCCAGCGGGAATGGGCGGGGTCGGGCGGTATGATCTGCAGTGTGGGGCTGGAAGCCGCGCCGATGCGGCATTCGGGGTGCTCGCGGGTCATGTGACGGGCAAAGCCGCGCAGGAGCCCCTTCATCTCAGACATGTGCTGCGCCGGGAAATCGAGCGGGTGGGTGAAATCGTCGGTCTTGCGCTGGTAGCCGAGCGCCATGAACCCGCTGTCGCAGAAGTCCGCCGGAAGGTCGCTAGAGCGGAAGGCGACAAACATCGCCTTGTCGATTGTCCCGTTGAACGGCTTCTCGCAATGCTGGAACAGGCGCACGCGGCACCCGTCCGTTTCCGCCTGATCGGCCCCGGGAGGCGCTTTCGGCTGGCGGGTGCTGCCTTTTGGTTCGGCTGCGGCGGTCCCGCTGCCGTCGAAGCGGGGCGGGTGGCCGCGATCATGGAGCGCGCCCGGGTTCACCTGATCGCTTTCAAAGCGGGGAGCCCTCTCGCGGGCATTGATGATCATGCGGCGCGCCTGATCGCGCGCGACCTCATAGGGGGCGTGATTGCCGCCGGTTCGAAAGCGGTCCGGAATGTCCAGAAGTTTGCGGTAACGGCGCTCGTAGGAGGCGACGAAATCGAGCCTGTCGCGTACCGACTTGATGAAGACGGTTTCGAGCGCCTCCGGTGTGGTCTCGTTGTAGCCGTAGCTCACGCGCACGCCGTCCTCCAGATGGCGGATGGCCGCGCCATAGGCCTTCAGATGGTAGTCCGGGTTCTCCCGTTCGTACCACTGGTGGAGGCGGAGCAGGGTGACATGGGCTTCAACAATGGAACCTGCGGCGAGTGTCAGGCCACGGCGCACCTCTTCGCGCGCGCGGCCGGCGCTCAGATAGCGCGGGTCCTCGAGCGTGGAGCCCGGCCCGCGAAACAGCGTTCCCCAGTCGGGACTGCCCGGCACGTTGAACGACCAGTCGCCGGCGGGACCGGGGCGGCCGACATCGACAATCAGGTGGAAATCGCCTTCATCGCCGCGAAAATCGAGCCGTAGCCGCACGCCGTAAAGCTCGATCAGATCCATGGCGCTGCGCGGCAGGCTGGCGAGGCTGTGCGTTTCGTAGTGCGACGCCCCAAGCGCCGTTGAGATGGGCAGGGTGACCGTGCCGCCCTGAAGCGCGTATCGAAAACGCGCCGAGACCACCGGCTCGCCCAGAAGCTGGCCGATCTTCGTTTCCGCCTCCCAGTCGAAGCGCAGCTCCGCGCCATCGCCGCTGCTGCCTTCGCCGGCAACGCGCTCGCCATCGGCTGCAAACGTCAGAACCTGCTGCGCCCGCGCAGGAGAAAGCGCCAGAAACAGGAGCATCAGAAAGAGAAGAGGTCTAGTCATTCAGCCAGCTCGCAAATTCCTGGGCCTGCCTTGCGGACGGCGTGGGCGTGACGCCGTTTGAGTGACGCGCCGGGTCTTCGAGAACCACGCCATAGGCGCTGGGGTTGAACAGATGCGCCGGGCTGAGATCGACATGGATCCCGTTGTCCTCCAGCGTCTCGGAGATGAGGGCTGCGGGCAGCAGGAAGATGACGGCAAGAAGCCCTGCCGCAATTGTTCCCGCTGTGGCGAGCCGGTTGGGCGACGGGTGAAGACGTGCGGCGATGCCGGTGGAGAACCAGACGCCGGCAAGAAAGGCGGCGAGGATCAGCCCCCAGCGCGCCGCTATGGCGTCTTCGAAAAAGTCCGGGAATGCCAGTTCGCAAAGGAGGAAGGCGGCAAAGGCTGCAAGAGCAGGCAGCAGAAGCGAGACGGCGGCAGCCAGCCAGCGCCCGCCTGCACGTTTTTCAGGAGGTTGCGTCTCTGGCGTGGGTTCCGGCGCTCTTGCCTGCTCCCTTGGCGCCGGCGCGGTTTCGGGCAGGGGCTCGAGTGTGAGGAAGGGCATAGGCCTGTCGAGCGTGGTCCCGGATGGAAAAATGGGTGGGCACACGCGCCCGCGCTGTGGCGCCTTGATGAGAATGTCCCGGCCATCCTTCATGGTGAAGACGTAAAGCCCCTCATCCTTTTCGACGATCTGTCCGGGCGCGACGCGGGCTTCCCGCGCAGTCAGTGGGTAGAGTGCTTTTGCCGGTGTCTTGACGTGAAGACTATCCATCCGGGGCTTCTTTCTGGTGCATCGTCTTGAGCGGGGAGCCGTTTGAGGCTGGAGATGGCTTGGGCCGGGAGCTGTTCATCGAAAGCTTGCAGATTCTGCTGCGACGTTCAATCGCAGGCGCGAAATGCGTGCTCTGCAGGGTGCGTCAATGGGGCTGTGGGAGAAGCCGCACTCTTTGTCGCAGCCGGTGTCCGATCGATTGCCTCGACCCTACATTTCTGGCAGTCGCTCGGGCGAATGGGAACTGGCGATGGCTGCATTTGCACATCCGGCACTGGCCCGCGTGCTGCGGCTACGCTTCATTCCCGCAGCCCTGCGTGGCGTCTGCGCGCCATGTCGATCCGTCTTCGGGCAGCCGCGCCCGAAGAGACAAAGCCCTCCCAGGCACCGACCCGTATGTACCATTCGAAAGGCTCCCCCAATGGTTCAGAAGCTCATCTATTCCATCCCCGTGTTTGGCTGGATGCTTAAAAGCGCATCCCTTGGCGATACGGCGGAGAAGGTCTTTTTCATTTTCAACCTGCTCGCATTCTGGGCGATCGCCATTTACTTCTTCGGCTATCCGGCGATCATCTTGCCGGCGCTTGGCATTGTCGGCTGCTACATGCTCGTGCTGGCGCTTCTGACCTCCGGCGACGTTTAGCCGGACCGGGCCTGTGCGCCCGTTTGCCGCATTCTTTCGCCGCACACTGGCAAGCCTTGCCAATGTGCGGCACGATGCTCCGGTCTGTTCGCCCGTGCGGTGAATGCATCAAGGAGCTGCGTCATGCTGACCTCGAAGATGGGGCTGATGTCGAAGACGGGCCGGGCCGAAGCGCCGCTGACACTGCCCGGTGCAGGCTTCTCCGATACATATTCCGGTGTTTCAAAAGACACTTTCGATGCAAGCGCCGCGCTGACGCGGGCCTTTGCGCGCCCGCCGCGCTGGATCGGGACGCTCATGCGTTGGCGCAATGTGATCGTCCGGCCTTTCGGTCTGAAGACCGGGAAAGACGCCCTGGACCAGGTGGTCGGAACGGAGCAGGCCCCGTTTCCGGTTCTTGAACGCTCTTCCCGGCGAATCGTATTGGGGACGGACGACCGGCATCTGGACTTCCGGCTGATCGTGGAGGCCGATCCGGCCGACGGGCCGGGCACACGCGTTTCGTGCACCACACTGGTGCGTCCGCACAATCCGTTCGGATGGCTCTATCTCCTGACGATCATGCCGTTTCACAAGCTGATCGTGGCCAATACGGTGCGTCGCATCGTGGCCTGAAATATCCGTTCGTGCTGTGTGGCGTTGCCACCCTGGCGTGTGTCAATCCTCGGTAAGAGGCTCCCTGCCTGTGGCATACGGGACGCTCTTTCGGGCAAAGGGCGCGGTTCGACGGGGGCGAAACGGCAAAGGGGCTTGTAATTTCGCGCCTTTGCCGTTAATCGCCGCGCATCTGAAACCCAAACGCATCCAGGGCGCCAAAGGAAGTTGCAATGGCCAAAGGTAAATTTGAGCGTACGAAGCCGCATGCGAACATC